>NZNR01000109.1 GCA_002694955.1 Planctomycetaceae bacterium | reverse complement strand
ATTGAAATTCCAGAAGGATTTCAGAATAGCTTCATTCGAAAAAATAAGAAAAAAGAATAGACTTGTCGACTCCCTCCACGATTATGTTTTCAAGCGGCTGCTGGAACACTATCCAGCAGCCGTTTTTTCTTGGTGGAGAGAACTTTCCCCGAAAGTGACGAGACCGTAATCTGATTATCTTAATTTAGAGAAACTGACTTCCTGCCGAAGTTGTCTTCTGCACGAAATTCTTTTGGATCACTGAATCTGTGGATCTTTTTGGTGAATAAGCGAAGGAAACTATACTGTGTAGGATGCAAACAAAAATTGAACTCCTTGCACCAGCTGGAAATTTTGAATGCTTGCGTGCAGCAGTTGCAAACGGGGCTGATGCAGTGTATTTCGGCCTGAATTCTGGTTTCAATGCGCGAGCCAGAGCAGAGAATTTTGCAATCGAGCAACTGCCAGATGTGATTCGGTTTCTCCATCGCTATGGTGTTTGTGGTTACATCACACTCAATACACTGATTTTTACGGAGGAATTAGAAAGTTTCGCCGACACACTCGCACAAATTTCTGATGCAGGAGCAGACGCGGTGCTTCTGCAAGACGTCGGTGCCGCATGTCTTGCCAAAGAGATTTGTCCGGAATTGCCGATCCATGCATCGACCCAGATGACTCTGACTAGTGCAGAGACAATTAAACTGGCAGAAGAAATTGGTGCAAAACGGGTTGTCCTCGCGCGAGAGTTATCGATTCGTGAAATACAAGATATAGCGGCAAACACAGACATGCCTTTAGAGGTGTTCGTTCACGGTGCACTATGTGTTGCCTATTCTGGCCAATGCCTGACAAGTGAATCATTGGGTGGTCGGAGTGCCAACCGTGGTCAGTGTGCGCAGGCATGCAGGCTTCCCTATGAGGTTATCTGTGATGGAGACCACATCGACTTAGGAAATCAAAAGTATCTTTTGTCTCCACAGGATTTAGCAGGTTTTGATCTTGTCCCTGAACTGGTAGCCGCTGGTGTCACTTCACTGAAGATCGAGGGGAGGCTTAAATCGCCTGAGTACGTCGCCTCAATTACACGAAACTACCGGCAGGCGATTGATTCTGCTATTTCCGGACAGCCCGTTGTTTTTGAACCAAAGCAGATTGAGGAAATGGAACTCACCTTTTCCCGAGGATTTTCTCCTGGGTGGCTTCAAGGATGTGATCACAAGATGCTTGTTCCGGCCACAAGCAGTGCAAAGCGTGGGGTATTACTTGGCAAGGTATGCGGTATTTCAAAAGACGGTATTGAGGTTGAATTAGAGACAGCGGTCAAGCGAGGGGACGGGGTCGCGTTTACTACCTCGGCTGATGCAGCTTCTCAAGGCGCTCGAGTCTACGAGGTATTTCAAAATAAACGGTCAGTGAAAGAATCTGAAAGTCAGGGAGTTGTTGAACTTCGATTTAAACAAGATGCCATCGACTTTAATTTGCTTGAAATTGGTTTGAAGGCATGGAAGACAGACGATCCGCAGATAACCCGAAGTTTACGAAAGTCTTTTGAACAAAAAAAATTACAGAGACAACAGCCTATTGGACTCGAAGTTGCAGCTACCGTTGGGGAGCCGTTGCACGTTACAGCGACACTTCCAAATGGAATGAGTTGTCATGTTACTACGGACACGAATTTGGTCGAGGCTAGGCAGCATCCACTGACACAGAAGGTACTCGAGGAACAACTCGGTCGTCTTGGTGGAACACCCTTTAGCCTGGGTAGTATTGAAGCAAAGATTAGAGGCAATCCAATGGCACCATTTAGTGTCCTGGGAGGTCTTCGAAAGCAGTTGATTGCAGCACTTGAAGACCTGGTTGTCGCCCGTCCGATTCGCCCACGTACACATGAGCTCAAAAGTGCGGTTCGAAGAATTCTATCAACTTGTTTACCAAACGATACTAGTGAGCAAACCAGGACTAGCAAGCAAACCAGGGGTATCAATCCTACGTTGCATGTCTTGGTGCGAACGCTTCAGCAGTTGCATGCAGTTCTTGAGCTAGGCGAAAGAGATCTTTTGGTAGATTTCTCTGATATTCGGCAGTACCGTGAAGCTGTTGAACTTGCAAAGCAACACAATGCTCGTCTGTTCATAGCTACACCACGGATACAAAAGCCGTCCGAGATGGGAATATTTGCATCACTAGCCAGGTGTAATCCCGACGGTGTCCTCGCGCGTAATTACAGTGGCCTCAGGTACTTCATAAACAGGGGTATCCCAGTTGCCGCTGACTTTTCNTTTAATGCAACAAATCCAATTACCGTTGCATTTTTTCAGCAACTGGGTGTTGAGCGAATTGCAGTTTCATATGACTGTAATCGTGAGCAGTTGGTCAATTTGACNTCGGCTGTAGCTGGAGATTTTCTTGAAATCGTGATTCATCAGCATATGCCGATGTTCCATATGGAACATTGCGTATTTTGCTCGGTTCTTTCGCCGGGTACAGACAAGACTAACTGTGGCAGGCCGTGTGATGAGCATGTAGTGCAACTTCGGGATAGAATTGCTGTCGATCATCTCCTGACTGCTGATGTTGGTTGTCGCAATACCCTTTTCAATGCCGTTCCACAAAGTGGAGCAGAAGTAGTCAATCAAGTTGTCAGGAAAGGAGTGAAGCACTTACGAATTGAAATGCTGAATCAAAGCCANGACGAAATGGCAGAAATTCTNGAAGTATANAGAAAGCTTCTNGGTGATGAGATGACCGGTCGGGAAGTATGGTTAAAANTGAAAGCAGCAAATCGNGTTGGGGTTACTCGCGGAACGTTAGAAGAGCNACGAAACCCGCNTGCTATTCTTTAGGAGTGTTCTGCTTCCATGCTCTACTTCTATATTGAGAAGGGGCAAGGCCAGTGTGCTTCCGAAATGCTCGNGTGAAGTGACTCTGGTCGAAAAAACCGCAGTCNGAAGCGATCTGCCCAATTGCGGTGTTTGAATTGATAAGTTTTCGCTGAGCAAGTTGAAGACGAAGTCGCATAACATATTCCCCCGGACTCATTCGGAATAATCTACGAAAGTCTCGTTGAAGCTGACTCGTTGAAAGATCAGACTTCTTTGCCATTTCAGGTATGCTGACATCGTGGCAACAATTTTTCANAGCGTATTCAAGTGATGGTGTCAGGCGNTGATAATCGTTNGGAGCATTGTCNCCCGGCTGATCAATTTGCCTCATGATACCAACGAGGCCAATAATGTTTTTCTGATCATCCGAGAGAGGCAACTTTGTAATAAGGTACCACCCAGGCATACCAGAGTGGTGCGTGACCAATTCAGACTGATCGTAAACAGGATTTCCAGATTCCATGACTCGGTTATCTTCAGCGAAATACTCAGCAGCGAGAGCAGGTGGATGAAAATCAAAATCCTGCTTCCCAATCATTTCAGAGGGATCTGAAAATCCGTGGATGCGCATAAACGAGTCGTCAACTTGTACGAACCGACTATGCCGGTCTTTTACAAAAAAAGACACATCTGGTATCGCATTAAAAAGTCCGCAGACCTGATNTAGACCCATAAAATCGATCATTTTCACGCCATTCGTGTGTGAGTGATGGGCATTGAACNCACTCATGTTACCACTGTGCGTTGATAATACAAAAATAAAATCAGGTTGAAGACATCTAGGATGGCTTTTTTTTTACCAATCAGGATTTTGCGGAATTGATGTTGGTGCTTAAAAAACGGTTGATATGAGGGAAAAATAGGCGGAAGGGTTGTGAGCCGGGGGTGACGTGCCGACCCATATGACAAAGGAAATTCAAATAGGNCAAGGTGATACGCAGACGCAGAAAATCCAATTTCACGGTATCATGCCATCTGAAAAATNATTTTGTAACGTGGGTGTGAGCCCGANAACGATGCCACGCCGCATGAAGAATTCCAAAGGGAGTAAGGAATGTCAGAAGATTCACTCGAAAATGTTGTCATTATCGGGAGTGGCCCAGCCGGTTGGTGTGCCGCAACATATGCCGCCAGAGCACAGTTAAAGCCGCTTGTCTTTGAAGGTGCCATTACCGAAGAGAATCGAATGGCGGGAACCTTGCCACTAGGCCAGTTGGCACTGACAAGCGAAGTAGAGAACTATGCTGGCTTCCCGGCGGGTGATCTGGCTGCATTTCTTGATTCAGCCCTCCCTGAAGATCGACGAATGATGATGGCGCCACACGCCGGTGAAGGTGTAACAGGTCCAGAATTAATGGAACTGATGCGACAGCAGGCTGTGAACTTTGGTACCCGAGTTATTACGGATGACATTCAAGAGGTCGATTTTTCTAATAATCCATTCACACTGATCCGAGCAGGAGGTGGTGAAATTCGTGCCAAGAGCGTGATCGTGGCAACAGGAGCAAGTGCAAATTGGTTGGGTTTGGAAAGTGAAGAACGATTTAAGAATCGTGGAGTCAGTGCCTGTGCAGTCTGCGATGGGGCGCTCCCCAGATTTCGAGATAAAGAACTTGTTGTAGTTGGTGGAGGGGACTCAGCCGTTGAAGAAGCCACATATCTCACGAAGTTTGCAAGCCGGGTGCATCTTATTCATCGCAGAGATGAGTTACGCGCGAGCAAGATCATGGCAAAACGAGCGCATGATAGTGAGAAAATAGAAATCCACTTCAATTCGCAACTGGTGGAAGTACTCGGTGATGACGATGATGGTGTGACCGGTGTTCGTTTGCAAAGTACAACAGAACCTAGTGAAGAAACGACACTTGGCGTGGCTGGTGTGTTTCTAGCAATTGGTCATACGCCAAACACAGCATTTCTCAACGGTCAGCTTGAGCTGACATCAAAGAAATATATCGTTTGGAAAAACCATTTCCGTACATCGACGAATATTGAGGGTGTCTTTGCAGCTGGTGACGTGGCTGACGACTATTATCGACAGGCCATCTCTGCTGCAGGCACTGGTTGTATGGCGGCTCTTGACGCCGAGAGATGGCTGGCTGAACGGGAATAGCGGATGGCATTAATTTCGGCCGTTGAGTAGAAAATTTCCCCTAGATGGATACATCTTCTATCCCGACTTCCACCTCAAAATATCTTTTGGACTGTATTATGTGGGCACAAAAANCCCGGCCGGATATTATCCGGCCGGGTCGATGTGGCATAGTTACTGAACNATCGGGGAACAGTTCAGAAGTCACGCTGANTTAGATTCCGCANGATGGCTCACATCCGCAGGTTGGCTCACATCCGCAAGCTGGCTCACAAGCAGGCTCGCATCCGCAAGTTGGCTCNCANCCGCAAGTTGGCTCACAACCGCAAGCTGGCTCACAACCGCAGGCTGGCTCACAGCAACGACGTTGTGCACGTCGAGCCATCTTTGCTTCGTGAAGGCTTCGAAGCCATGCGCCGAGGCGGCAGCATCGCTTCTTGCTGCAGCAACCGGAATCACAGCAAGCAGGCTCACAACCGCAGCTTGGCTCACAACCACAAGTTGGCTCGCAACCGCAGGCAGGCTCACAGGCAGCTTCGCAACCGCAAGTAGGCTCACAACCACATGTTGGCTCGACACCACAAGTAGGCTCACAACCACAAGTTGGCTCACAGCAACCAGCTCGACCATGGTGGTGTCCAAAAAGACCAGCTTCGGCAAAAGTACCAAAACACAATAAAAGTGCGGCCGACAGACCGCCTAAGTAAAACGCACGACTCATGGGTGAGCCTCCTTGACACTTGAATAGGGTGAAAAATCCGCCGAATCCCTTGATCGACGGTGAAGCGACGGAGGCGCCCGAAGCTTCCCTCAAAAGTTGCACACAGAAAAGTGATGTCAAACTTTTCCGGGGGGTTTTTTTAAAAAAAAATTCTGCTAGGCGTTTTTTGGGTTAGATTGAGCTCTTTTAGCTAACTTTCAAGCAATATTTTGAATAAATTTAGCTAAAATTGGTCAGGCGCTGAAAACATATTTGACTTAAACAGAGGAGCCAGACGGCCCCCTTTTAAGTGGTAGAAATGCGCTGAGTTCTCTTTTTCGTACCAGTCTAGCTTTTTCGTGCTAGTCCAGCATTTCACGAAAGCGGACGAAAAGAGGTGAAGAATCGTGTGGGCCTGCTGCTGCTTCAGGATGGTACTGAACGCTTGCCGCAGTTGCTGTCTTGTGGCGAATGCCTTCGATGGTGCCATCATTGAGGTTCCTATGCGTGACCTCAAGCGTTGGTGGAAGAGTTTCTTCCTCGACAGCAAATCCATGGTTCTGCGATGTGATTTCAACACGGCCAGTGTCAAGATCAAGAACAGGCTGATTGGCTCCACGGTGACCAAACTTAAGTTTAAAAGTCTTTGCACCACACGCCTGAGCCAATAATTGGTGTCCTAGGCATATACCAAAAATCGGTACTTTCCCAATCAAATCTCGGACGGTAGACACTCCGTAATCGACTACCTCAGGATCACCTGGTCCATTGCTCAAAAAAACTCCATCTGGTTTCAACTGAAGTACCTCATTTGCATTTGTATTGCCCGGGAGGACAGTGACCCTACAACCCTGCGAGACAAGGTGCCTAGCGATATTCCATTTTATACCGTAGTCAAGTGCAACAACATGTTTGTCACTGGTACGCTGCGGTTCAGGTGGAAATTCTCCACCTTCTGTTGGCTGTCGAAGCGGTGTTCCATCAGCAGCCAGAGGTTCAGTCCATTGGCTCATGTCTGACGGCATGACTTCTTTTACAAGATCTCGGCCAACCAATTTCGGTGCTTCTCGGGCGATTTGTACAAGTTTTTCTTCCTCAAGAATTTCACTTGAAACAACACCATTCATTGCTCCCTGAGTTCGGATGTGGCGAACAAGAGCTCGTGTATCGATTCCACTTATGCCTACGACACCTGCGGCCTTTAAATAATCAGCAAGCGTACCGGTTGCCGTAAAGTTACTTGCCATTCGGCTAGCTTCTCTGACCGCAAACCCAGCCATCTGAAGGTGACCACTTTCTATATCTTGAGAATTGATCCCGTAGTTGCCGATCTGTGGAGCAGTCATGGTGAGAATCTGTCCTCGATAGCTTGGGTCAGTAAGAATTTCCTGATACCCAGTCATCGATGTATTGAAACAGACTTCTCCAGTTACTGTGCCTCGATGACCAAATGCCTCACCCAAAAAAAATGTTCCATCTTCGAGTGCAAGGGCTGCTTGTGTCACACCAAAACTCCTTTTCGATTCAATTTGTTGAACGGTGGAAACCTTGAGGGTAGTTACACCGACTCTGATCATAACAGCAGAAACTGTGGCGGAAACCAGTATGGTTCGTCTGCCGCGAAACACACAATTTCCTTGCCATAGTTATGCTTTTCAAGGAGTAAAACAGTATGCAGAAGCAGTGAAGATTCTAGGAGACAAACCTATGCCGGTATTGAATCGTGCCAAAGTTCGTGAAGTTGACGCAGTCGCAAT
>NZNR01000108.1 GCA_002694955.1 Planctomycetaceae bacterium | reverse complement strand
TTATCCGTGGGATAACAGGCCTTGGTGACGCCGCGAGCCTTGGCGGCATGTTCCTGCGCACAATCTTGTATTACGTCTGCACGAGTGCCGCCGCAATCACAATTGGCTTGGTAGCAGTTAACATTTTCCGGCCTGGTATCACCGATAATGCAGCAGCGCCGGTTGAGGCACTCGTATCAGCCGGGCAGTCTCTTGGCACCCTGCTCTTCGAGCAGGTTGAACGCATGATCCCCACGAATCCGATCGCAGCAATCGCAGACTCACATTTCCTTTCAATCATTTCATTTACCCTAGCGTTCTCAATCTTTGCCGTCATCGTGGGGGGAAAAACACTGGGTGCTATTCGTACAGCAGCAGAAGCCGGTTTCGAAGTCATGATGGCAATGACTATGGCCATCATCGCGCTAGCCCCTCTTGGTGTTTTGTGCCTGATGCTTTTTGTAACAGCTACACAAGGGCCCGCCGTCTTCAAATCACTCTTCTGGTATCTTCTGACTGTCGTTGCAGCACTAGCTACACATGCACTCATTGTCCTGCCTCTTATCCTGAAATTTGTTGCTCGGCGTGATCCAATTGCATATGCCAAGGCACTCTCCCCTGCACTCTTAACAGCTTTTAGTTCAGCGTCGTCGAATGGCACGCTGCCCCTCACCATGGCCTGCGTCGAAAACAGAGCAGGTGTTGATAATCGCGTGTCTTCTTTTGTCCTTCCATTAGGTGCCACTATTAATATGGATGGCACAGCACTTTATGAGGCTGTTGCAGTCCTTTTCATTGGCCAGCTTTACCACGGGGCAGTCTTGCCTCTTGAACAACAAGTGATTGTTGCGATTACCGCATTACTCGCGAGCATTGGAGCAGCAGGCATTCCTCACGCCGGGCTTGTCATGATGATTGTCATACTCCAAGCAGTCGGACTCCCAATTGAAATGCAAGGCATTATCTTAGCGGTGGACAGAGTACTGGACATGTGTCGCACCAGCGTCAATGTCTGGAGTGATTCATGTGGCTGTGCCGTTGTTGCAGCACTCGAACATCGAGCCAATGCCGAGAAAAGTAGACAGGCATAAAATCATGGAACCAAGACATACCACTTAAGGACTAAAACAATGATACGTTTGACGCTCGCATTGCTTCGACGGCTCACCGGTTTTTTTATCGCTGGTGTCTTAGCAATACTCCCAGTTGTTGTCACCGTCGCAGTCGTGGTCTGGGTCGTTGAGTACCTCGAATACATTTGCGGCCCCGAAACGTTTATCGGCCGGCAACTTACCACCATCGGAATGAAGGTTGGAAAAGATGCCGCCACTCCTTATTTCCTCGGATGGTCGGTCGTCATCGTTGTTGTTTTCGTCGTCGGGCTTCTTGTGGAGTTGGGAGCAAAAAAGTGGATTGGCAAGACCGTCGAAAGTGCATTTAAGCGAATCCCAATTGTCGGAAGCATATATAGCACAAGCCGGCAAATGATAGACATGATTGGCCCAAATGAAAACGATGCTATGGCTGGCATGACTCCTGTGTTTTGTTCTTTTGGGAAGGAGTCACCGTCACGGGTTCTCGCACTACTCGTTTCTCCCGAACGATACACGGTGTTGGATCGTGATCATTTTATTGTCATTATTCCAACAGCGCCAGTTCCCTTTGGTGGCGCTATGATGTTTGTGCCTACCGAAAACGTTGTGCCAGCGGGCATGTCAATAGACGGACTTATGAGCATGTATTTGTCGATGGGCGCGACCGCAGGGCAGTTCATGGAAACTCACAAATCTACAGATGACACAACACGCTAACGCTTTCGCTTGTCTCTATATCGTATTGGCATGTTCGACAGGATGCTCCAGCAACGCCAAAAAAGAAGGAATACAAATGCCGGCAACCGTAGGCTCCAAAGCTCCAGACGTAGTTCTCCATCTACACGACGGTACTACAACAAAACTTTCTGATTTTGAACAGAAACAATCTGTAGTGCTCTTCTTTTACCCAAAAGATAATACGCCTGTATGTACAAGCGAGGCCTGTTCCTTCAGAGATGCTTACCCAGACTTCGCGGCCCTCGATGCTGTAATTATCGGCGTAAGTAGCGATACACAACAAAGCCATAAAAGCTTTGCTGAAAAATACGCCCTGCCCTTCTTGCTTGCGAGTGATCCTGACGGCACTCTCAGAAAAGCATTTGGTGTTTCCCGCACCTTCGGACTTCTGCCTGGTCGAACAACATATGTCATAGACCAAAACGGAATAATCCGCCTCAGTTTTTCAAGTCAATTCTCTGCCGCAAAGCACATGCAGCGGGCAAAAGAAACTCTCACCGAAATTAACAAAGCCAATTAAATTTATGCCAGTATTCGANTTTTCGTTTGAAGTCAACGCGCCACTATCCGTGGTTCAGGCGTTTCATCATGGAACCGCTGCTCTTAAGCAGTTAACCCCGCCGCCGACCATAGTGCAGATACACTCTGTTGAGCCGCTTGCAGAAGGGTCTGTTTCACGATTTACATTGTGGGTAGGGCCTCTTCCCCTTCGTTGGACGGCTATTCATAAGCATGTCTCCGGAAATGGCTTTACCGANGTCCAAGAGAGTGGTCCGGCGAAAAAATGGGAACATACTCATACGTTTGTCGAACTCGATACAATGCGNACAGCAGTCAAAGAACACATTGAGTACGAGCATAAACGGGGATTCTGGGGCTTGGTAACAAGGCTCCTTTTCTCATACCCAAATCTTTATTTCATGTTCTGCTACCGCCGTTGGGTCACGAGGAGAAGTTGTCAGATCATGGCGCAAAAAAAGTCTNGTTAGTCATATTGATGGGCTTTGCTACCTGAGACGCAAAATTGGATCACGTACACATGGAACCTGATTGGAATGAACGATATCGGCAAGGCGACACCCCNTGGGATAAAGGGCGAGCATCNCCNGCACTCGTAGCTTGGCTCAATCAGAATCGTGGAGTCATGACGGGACCGGTTCTCATTCCCGGCTGTGGCACTGGTCATGACGTCCGTGCAATTGCGAGTGCCGAGCCAGCGTCCTTTCCATTAGGAATTGATATTTCAGAAATAGCTGTAAGAAGGTGTCGCCAACAAAAAACATGTGGCAACGAAGGGTATCGAAAAGCCAACCTGTTCACACTGCCAGAGGATTTAATGGGAACTTTTAACTGGGTGGTAGAGCACACCTGTTTTTGTGCAATTGATCCTGAGAAACGGCCTGCGTATGTATCTGCTGTAGCAGCCAGCCTCAAACCCGAAGGTTTACTCTTGGGTATTTTTTATTTGAACCCCCGTTCTAACGATGACCAACCAAGCAGTGGCCCACCTCACGGCACGACCATAAAAGAACTGGAATCACTTTTCCTGAAGAACAACATTTTCACAATCACAAAAGTGATGACTCCCGCTGCCTGCTACCCAGAGCGGGAGGGCCGTGAACGCCTTGTCCTGCTCCGAAAGACCAGCAAACGGCTAGCAGACTAACAGGTTTTCAATCTTTTCGTGTTGTTTCGCACCAGCCAGACTACGTTTTGACAAAACCGGCATATCCACAGGATTGTGGAGATTGCTAAAATCCTTTTGTCAGGTAGTGATACTTGATAAACGAGTTTCTGACTTTTGGTCAGAATGGTCCGCTCGGCGGCAGTCAGTGCAGTGGTTGCGACTGCCGAGAGTCTCGTAGTAAAGGAGGTGATCCAGTGACGTATGGTGACTGTACAGGTGAATGTTTAGGTGGGTTTTCCCGCTGAACAATCCGCCTGGTTGACGAGTTTTTGCCTCTAGTTGCAAAACTTGACTCAACGGCATTCATTTAACAACTACCGCCCCATTTTGGGGCGGTAGTTTTTTTCCCTGTATAGTCTGGTTATGACACCACAGCTTTCCGCCGATAGCACAGCAAGACGCAACGTCCGTTTATTCATGGCGTTCCGGATTCTTTTTAACATCCGGTTCTACTACCCAGTGTTCATGGTGATGTTTCTTCGGTATGGAATAACTCTTGAACAATTTGGTTTGCTCAACGCTGTATGGGCCGTTGTCATCGTCTTGCTTGAGGTGCCTTCTGGAGCACTCGCCGATCTTCTTGGCAGGAAATCTCTTCTCGTTACGGCAGCAATTATGATGACGCTTGAGATGCTGCTTCTTGCAATTGTTCCTATCGGTTCCTCATGGGTATTTCCTGCTCTCCTACTCAACCGAATCCTTAGCGGTGCTGCTGAGGCATTTGCATCAGGGGCTGATGAAGCACTGGCCTTTGACTCGCTAAAAGCAGCTGGCAAAGACGCTGACTGGCCACGGGTGCTTGAACGACTGATGCAAGTCGGTGGGCTTGCAACAATTGTTGCAATGGTGACGGGATCACTTGTCTACAGCCCTGACCTTATCCAACAGGTTGTCATTTGGTTTGGTTCTACCGCACAGCTAACTGTTGACGACACATTTCGCCTTCCAGTGTGGCTTACCCTCTTTTCTGGATGTGCCGCTATTCTAGTCACACTGTCAATGCAGGAACTATCACCAGATCACTCTGGAGGCAGCGTAGGGATTATCGACCCTTTCAAGCAAACACTCCAGACAGGTTATTGGATTCTTGCGAATCCGTTGGTCCTTATTGTGATCGCTGCTGGTGTGCTTTTTGATCAGCCAATTCGTCAATTGCTCGTAGTGTCGAGTCAACTCTATGCCAGGATCGAGATACCGGTTCTCTACTTTGGCATCATTAGCGCCGGGACAGCGGTTATCGGGCTTCTCGCTGCAACACCAATGCGACGTCTAGCAACAAGCCAATCACCGAGAGCCAACTTTGTTCTGCTTTTTTGTACCGTTACGTTCGGGCTTTTCGGTACTGCACTGCTTATCCCATGGTGGGGTGTTGGGTTTTTTATGCTCCTCTCGTTATCCATGCGACTCCTCATGTTTTTGCAGAGCCACTACCTAAACCAGCTAGTAGACTCCAAACATCGCGCGACGGTACTCAGTTTTCGTGGCCTCGCTGTAAATGTCAGCTATGGCCTCATGAGCATTGCTTTCGCAGTAGCTGTCACTGCTGTCGAGAAAGCCGACCCAACCACCACTCAAACGGCTGCTTTCGATTGGGTTATCCAAATGCTTCCGTGGTATTTCCTGCTAGCCGCAGTCGGGTTCACGGCATGGGCACGACGGCGAGCCAAAGATGATAAAAGAATTCGCATGGCTGATGGATTTACTCGTCCTACTGATTTGTCCAGCGACACTCGTAAACCATACCCTCCTTCGGCGTAATAACTGACCACCCAATTAATGAACCGAAAGGGTGATCAATTGCAAACCGCGGGTCCATAGGTATCGGTGGAGTCGATTTATCAACTGGATATCTAACTAATTTGTAGGTTGAATACGGCAGATTTTCTGGAAACAGCAGCCAGGAGGTTAGCAACTCGGTGCGTTTATTTACAAAGAAGGGCAACTGACCTGTCATCGATAAAGGCACAGTCGCTGTCGTCATTGCCTGCAGTGTTACTCGCTCCCCAATGGGCACATTTGAAAGATCAAAGATCACTTGGTGTTTCGCATGCATCGCTCCATCGCTTTTTTCTTCGTAATCTTCTGACTCAACAACTCGTTTAAATTCTCCCTGAGGCTGATTGGCTGGCTGCCGAATTTCAACAACATTCATCGGAAAAATGCCGGTGAATACAACATGCTTATCACCATCATAATTTTCGTTAAGCCGCACAACGATTCTGTCCCATGCTGTAACAGTGCCACGCGATGTTTCATCACCTGCATTTGGATCAAAGTTACGAAGGTCAAAAATTCGACTCTGTGAAAGTACTTCAACACCCTCAAGCTGCGCGGCTGTGTCACCAACCAGTTCACCTAATTCAGCAACCTGCCAGTCTGTAGCCACGGTTCCTTCTACAAGATCGAGAATCTGCCGAATATCCGGATCACCCATGGCAATCGAGTCAATCATTGAAGTAAGCAGCTCTGTATGTTTTCGTAATCGGTAGACATAAACGGGCCCACAAACAAATGCCAACAGCACAACTGCAAGAAATACATAGGTAGGCCAATCTCGAAAGTCGAAGAGTGTTGACCAAACCTTCCGACGACTTGAATTACGCAGTTCGCGTGAGTTTTCAGTCGCATTGGAGGGCCCACGCTCCGATGCCAAGGCCTTCTCGTTAGCTAGTTCTCCACCTTGCTGTGTTCCGGGACACGGGTTCCACGGAGTAGCTGAATCGTCGTGATCACGTGTTAGCCCGATATCACGACAGACTTTTTTTGTAACCTCATAGCCATGACGCACCAGCGCATTCACTTCATAATCTGAAAACTTATCGAGGTCTGTTCGAATCGACTGCACCTCTGCCTGAACGACAGGATGCTGTGCTGTTGGGTCTTCATCTCGTGAGACAACGTCAGTGATAGGCAAAAATGAAAAACCTGAGTGTTGGCCAAAATTTTCTCGTTCAAGCTGCCACACTCTGTCCCAAAGAATGTCTGATGCGCGTATTGATTGCCCAACAAACCCCAGTGATTGATCCCCAAGAATCTGAAACGGTTTTCCCGCATCACTCACAAGCACACGGTCAAACGCCCCAACTTCATTCTCGAGCCATGAGAATGCACGTGTCCCAAGGTTATCGTAGACGCCGCCATCAGTGAATGACTCCGTTGGGAACTGCCCTTCGCGGACACCTAGATCTTCTGCTGAAATGTCGACCGGTGGGAAAAACCCGGGAAACGCAGACGAAGCGCCGACTACTCGGGGGAGTGTTGCCATCTGACCTCGAATGTGTTCGAACTCAAATCCCCCATCATTATTTCGTCTCTGAATATAGAGACCGTTTTTATTGAATACCGAAAGCACACCATCACTGACATTGGTTGCAAGAATATGAAGCCTTGGAAGATCCGGGAGTTCGTAGAGACACGTGTCACCGTACAGCAACTCTCGATAATACTTCTCAAGGACTGCATTGGGTGAAAGGTAATTCATCTCACGACGAGCTAATTTGCCAAACATCTTAAGGCTGTAGATGAGTGGTAGACGCCTGACGATATGGTTGCGTATATCAAACTGCACAAAGTCAATAATCTCAGACGCGGCAGCCGAGAAATCATCCTCGTCACCCGTATACTTATCCCAGTTCAGCACGAGATGCGCCGCAAGGATTGATCCACCGGAAACCGAGGCAATATCACTGACTTCCTGCAGGGCTCCAGCATCCCGGAGATAGCGAATCACACCGAGATGGTAGAGTGTCGCACGAAAACCGCCACCCGATAAAGCCAGCCCCAGTTTTGGCATGGTGGTATTTCTCCATCTCGTTGAAACGATACACGTGTTGGTGACACAATGACGACTTTCAATACTAGGCTGCGACTTTACCGGACAGGCGAACTTTTCTGCCAGCAGA
>NZNR01000107.1 GCA_002694955.1 Planctomycetaceae bacterium | reverse complement strand
GACAAACGTAGGAAATTTATGAAACGATTCCCGCAACGGCACATCTAGTGCTGCACGATCTGTAGGTCCGTTCACATCGTTTCCTGTTATTCCATGCTGAAACGGATACCGGCCGGGGATCATTGACGCGAGTGATGGGCGACATAATGGTGCCGCAACATATCCTCGATCCATAACAAGTCTATGCTCAGCAAGCCTGTCGAGATGTGGCGTCTGAATTACAGGGTGCCCCATAAACCCGTAATCAGTCCATGCCTGATCATCACTAATGATCACCACGACATTAGGTTGATCTGCACCATAAAGATGGCCTGCCATACAGATCATGAATGCCATAACACTGACAACTCGACTCGCTCTACTCCTAACCATCATGGTACTCCCTGTTTTGCAAAAAAATGGGCACTTTCACCCACTTGGTTATTCCAAAATATCATTGACAACATGTGCTTCTTCAACACCTGTGAGCCGCTGTGACAAACCACGAAACTTGAATGTGAATCGCTCGTGATCAATACCGAGTTGATGCAGAATTGTGGCATTGAGGTCACGAATATGAACTGGGTTCTCAACGACGTTATAAGCGAAATCGTCTGTTTGACCGTGATCGTAACCACCCTTGATTCCGCCACCCGCCATCCAACTTGTGAAGCAACGGCCATGGTGATCCCGACCGGCCGACGGACTCCCTAAAGCACCCTGACTATATACCGTTCGTCCAAACTCTCCACCCCATACTACAAGCGTATCATCCAGCATTCCTAGTCGCTTAAGGTCCTTCACCAAAGCTGCTGACGCCTGATCGACGTCTCGACATTGTTTTGGCAACTGATCCTTAATCGAAATGTGTTGATCCCAACCACGATGAAACAACTGAATAAACCGTACACCACGTTGAGCCATGCGTCTGGCAAGCAAACAGTTTGCAGCAAAACTCCCAGGGCGCCGGGCGTCATCACCGTAGAGTTCGAATGTTGATTCTGGCTCATCAGAAATATTCGTCAAATCAGGGACTGACGTCTGCATGCGATAGGCCATCTCGTAGGCATCTATTCGAGCAAGCGTTTCAGGATCACCCGCCGCAGCGGCGTGCTGTTGATTCAGATTACCGAGCGTATCAAGTAGCTTTCGCCGAGAATCACGGGAGACCCCTGATGGGTTTTTGAGATACAGCACAGGATTCACGCCAGGACGTAACATGACACCTTGATGGCTTGAGGGCAGATAGCCACTACCCCACAGTCGTGAAAAAAGTGGCTGTCCAGGATTTTTACCGCTTCCCTGGCTCAGTAGAACCATGTAGGCAGGAAAGTCATCGCTCTCACGTCCGAGCCCGTAACTTAGCCAGGCACCCAAAGACGCATGCCCCATCTGCTGTGATCCGGTGTTGATGAACGTCACTGCTGGATCATGATTGATCGCTTCGGTCCACAGAGACCGGATGATTGTAATATTGTCAGCAATAGACTGGGTATGCGGCACAATGTCACTGATCCATGTGCCGTGTTCGCCACAACGATGACCACCCCACAGTGGCTTNACGACAGGAAAACTTTTTTGACGCGATGTCATGCCAGTCAATCGCTGCCCGCCACGAACAGAATCAGGAAGATCTGTCCCGTGTAAAGAATCCATGGCTTCGTGATAATCAAATAGATCAACATGGCTTGGGCCACCAGACTGAAACAGATAGATCACNCGTTTGGCTTTTGGAGCAAAGTGTGGCAGTCCGGGAAGCCCTTTCGACTTCGTTTCTCCAACAGCAGCGTCGGCCTTTTCCCTCGTGAGGAGGTTCCCCAGTGCAAATGCACCAAGGCTCACTGTCGAACTGCCCAGCAATGAACGGCGCGTCAGCAACTGAGCTCGCCGCAGTTCAATGTCAAAAGGAAGTGAATGCATAATGAGTAATGAAGACTATTGTCTGGTNAGAACTTCGCTTAAATTGATTAACAATGCCGCTACCTGAGTCCATGCAGCCTGCTCAACCGGATCGAGATCGTGCGCCACAGGATACTCACCAACAGCAACAACANGCTCTGCATCAATTGGTGACTTTTCAAAGCGTGCTCTCTCGGCATCNAAGAGNTGTGCAATCATTTCAANCTCAGANCTTTCCGGCTGCCGTGAGCTTATGCGTTCGAAGGCTCGCTCGATACGTGAGCGATCGTCATTGGCTGTCTGGTCTCGCAAGATAGAACTAGCAAAAACACGTGCTGCTTCAGCAAACTGCGGGTCGTTCAAGGTTACGAGTGCCTGCAGGGGCGTATTTGTTTGACTCCGATCGACCACACACATCTCACGATTCGGTGCATCAAAGGCTGCCATAGCGGGATGTGGACTTGTCCGCTTCACAATCGTGTACAAACTTCGGCGATAGAGTTTTTCACCATGGTCTTGAACAAAAACTTGTTTTGTCGCCGGTGTACTTCCAAAGTGACTGATCTCTTTCCAGAGNCCATGTGGCTGGTACGGATGAACACTCGGTCCACCGACACGTGGTACTAAAAGCCCACTCACGGCCAATGCCTGGTCACGAATAAATTCTGCAGGAAGTCGAAACCGAGGGCCGCGACCAAGCAATCTGTTACCTGGATCAACTGCTAGCTGTTCATNGGTTGCTACCGACTGCTGTCTNTAAGTGGCACTGGAAACGATCATCTGAATCAGTTCTTTCTGATCCCATCCATGACTAACAAAACGCGTTGCCAGATAGTCNAGCAAGTCCGGGTGACTCGGATATTCCCCCTGTGAGCCAAAATCGGCTGACGTTGAAACAATTCCGGTCCCGAAAAATAGTGCCCAGATTCGATTCACTGCAACTCGTGCTGTCAAAGGATGATTTGAGTCTGTTAACCAGTTCGCTAGGTCGAGACGCGTTAGCTGAGTATCTTTTCCATTTTTTTTGCCGTCCGCTCGGGCTCCATCACCTCTCCGACGAAGTGGTGGCAGGATTTTTGGCGTTCGTGGCNNTACACGNAGTGTGGGTGCGTCATATTGGCCNCGGGTTAAGACAAATGTCTCACGTGGCTTGGAGGATGTATTCATCACCATCGTGGAATNCTTATTNGTAAGNATATTTTTTCGCCCTTCCAGATTGCTGATCTGAGTTCGTAGCGAACGCAATGACGGTGCAGACTGTCGAAAGATTGATAGCAGCTGTTGTCGAGTACTCTTACTCCAGAGCGACTGGTCTTCCATGAGAGCCGCAGCAATCATATCGTTCCACTTACTTTGNGGATCATGCCCAGTAAANGGACGCACTCTCCAGCGGAAAGGTAGCGATTGATTTTTTCCAAAAAAGACAAGCACGCTTAGAAAAGGTGTTTCGGCTGGATCAACCGGCTCAGCAAATGTCAGTGTAAGGCACTGCTTCTTGTTTTTTTCTGATGGCTGCCACCAGTGGACGTTTCGTTCATCCAGTACNGAAGAAGCCGCATGGCCATCNGNCGAGGTANTTGCTGTGGCGGAAATCANCTTACATTGACCGTGATAGTCCACCTGGTCAGCAGGCTGNTTGTTTGCAGAAACNANCACAGCTGTAATTTTTGGAACACCGTCAGGAAACGGGGTTAGCGAAAGCAACGGCTCTGTACTTTCTTCAGCATCGTCCCCAGCACTGTCAGACACCTGCTGGGGATAAAATTCGATCGAAACACCTGATATCGTTTCACTTGCTTGCTGGGCCCCTTGCCGTAATTGAATCGAGTGACTGAATCCAGCCAGGCCCTTNCTCGGAGCNGACAAAGAGACGGTTCCATCAGNATCAAATTCGTAGGGNCCCGGACGATTTGGTGCCGAAGCATCGAGCAGTTCAGCATCAACGTAATGNAATCCGTCTCCGCGAAGTTTTTCTTGACTCCGTTCCTCTGCCACCCACTCGTCAAATCCATTCGTTGTATTCGAAAGNTCTGTGCNCGCCGCTTCGAGTTCAGCATTTACACCTTTAAGTTCATCCNGATTCATAACCGTAGAGGCAGACATCTGCGGCATGGCATTTTTGCCAGCATTTCCATCAAGCCCACGGTCATCAAGTTCATTAAAAAAGGCAAAGAACTCGTAGTACTCTTTCTGAGAAATTGGATCATACTTATGGTCATGACANTGAGCACANCCAAANGTCAAACCNAGGAAAACCTCACTCGTTGTTTTCACGCGATCGGCAACATAATTCGTGAGATTTTCTTCCGGAATCGTNCCACCTTCATGGGTAATCATGTGATTCCGATTNAAACCAGTGGCNATTAATTGTGCTTCAGTCGCATTGGGGAGAAGGTCACCAGCCAACTGTTCCCTTAGAAACTGGTCGAATGGCATATTGTCGTTGTAGGCCTGAATAACCCAGTCTCGCCACAACCACATATCACGACCACCATCGATCGAATACCCATTGGTATCAGCGTACCGGGCCTGATCCAACCAGGGCACCGTCATCCGTTCACCAAAATGTGGTGAGTGAATCAGACGNTGAATCGCCTCTTGGTACGCTCTCTCACCATGAGTTTGATAGTTACGAACAAAATGTCGTGTTTCCTCAAGGGTTGGGGGAAGCCCTGTCAGGTCGAAAGTAAGTCGACGAATGAGTGTTCGTGGATCAGCTTCTGCTGACGGTGATACACCTGCTTTCACAAGCTCTGCAAGTACAAACGAGTCAATCTCATTGCGAACCCATGATGCATGGCGAGAACCCTCATTTTGGACATCAGGGACATCTGGTGCGTGCGGTGGAGNAAATGCCCAATGACCTTCGTACTGCGCCCCTTCAATAATCCATTGCTTCAGAACAGCTTTTTGCTTTTTATTGAGGGAAAGATGTGATTCCGGCGGAGGCATCAGCATGTCGTCATCATCACTCATGATACGACTCCAGGCTTCACTTCCCTTCAAATCNCCTGGGCTGATGGCCTGATAGCCGCCGCGATCTTCACTCGCACTGCTCTCTATATCGAGCCGTAGATCTGCTTCCCGTCCTTCNTCATCTGGACCGTGGCAATGAAAACAGGTCTCCGCCAGAATTGGGCGAACGTCACGGTTGAAGCTAATGGAGCCATCCGCACACGCGCCGTGTGAATTCCATATTCCAGCAGAAACTANTGCTATNAGNAAAAGGCAAAGTGGTTTAAAAGGTACTCCCGTGACCCGACAAGAGAGTCTGAAGCCTGACCCCCATAGAGTGAACTCAGAGAATTCTTTGATTTTTCTAAACATGAACTTGACCCAATCATCAAACGATTCTCACACACTCAATAACTAATGTGCTCCAACCTTTTCACCTTACAGCAGGGTTATTCTCATTGACAATTGTTAGTCACCGAAATCGTTGAGACCATGCAATATCGCGCAATCAGGCTACTCTATTTCACCACCGATCCGGGCCTATTTGTTGCCTAACCGGCTTTTACTCAATTGTTGGCCAAGAAATCTCTTGCTTCATGCGTACAAAAATAATAATGAAAAATGCTAAGCCCAACTGCCACAGCAAGATATTTAATTTTTCCGTGAAGCATGCAGCATTTTTACGCAATGATACAGCGTGAAATAAAATCTTGATCACTCGTTCCGTTCACAAATCATTATGAACTCAGTGTGTTCTGGTTCTCTCCACCCTGATTTCTACAATGCAAATAGAGACTACGAGCATGTAGACCAAGCCTATCGTGATATTCTTATAAAAGACATTCGACACACGGTGTTTTGATTTTTGCATTGAAAATACGCTCCTCGCAGTTTTCATTGTGCCTACTTTGGAGTGACTCGAAATGAATGTGCTTCGGCAGGGAAAAATAAGCGTTGCGACACTCTTTGTATTGACCGCTCTTCTTGGGCATTCAGCGACATGTCGCGCGGAATCATTTGAGCTAAAGAATGGCGATCGGGTTGCTTTTCTGGGAGATGCCCTCATTGAACAAGAGCAATATGCTGGCTGGATTGAACTGATGATGACAGCGGCGTTCCCTGACCGTGACGTAACGTTTCGCAATCTCGGCTGGAGTGCAGACACACCTAGCGGCACATCACGATGTGGCTTAAGTCTCTTGCAAGCGGGGCTTGAGCCTGCTGATGAAGGTTGGAAACAACTTCTGAAACAACTTGAGTTTGTACGGCCCACCGTCATTGTCTTTGGGTATGGCATGGCAAGCTCTCTTGAGGGTGGTATGAAGGGAGTTGCTGCATTCACTAAAGACTATCAACGGCTCATCGACGCAACCCAACAAATGCAGCAAGGCCTTCGTTATGTATTTCTCTCTCCACTAGGCCGTTTTCCTGATTCAAATAACGAAACACGAGTACGTACGTCTGCATTAGCCGCATACACAAAAGCCATCGAGCAACTTGCTGACATAAATAATGGTGTATTTGTCGATTTATCACGAACTGCAAAAGATGAGGACCTACGTAAAGATCCAATTCATCTCAATGATGCTGGGTATCGGGAAGCTGCCATCGAAATAGGGAAAACTCTTGGTTTTGATGACAGATGGATTGGTAACCCTCATGTCGAAAAATTAAGAAGCCAGATTTTGAAAAAGAATGTGTGGTGGTTTCATCGGTCTCGTCCCGCGAACATGGCCTATGTTTTTGGATTCCGAAAACGAGAGCAAGGGCAGAATGCGGTTGAAATTCCACAATACGACCCATTGATTGCTGAAGAAGAACAAGCCATTGCAATGCTGAGAAAACTGGAAGGCACTTCTGTGCAATCAAAGCCTGCCACAACTGCATCTCGCTACGCGACCTTCACGAAACAACCAACTCCACAGTTTACTGTTGGTAAAAATCTAGAGGTGAGTCTCTGGGCTGAAAATCCTCGGCTAAATAAACCCATTCAGATGAATTTTGATCCGGCAGGAAGGCTCTGGGTAGCGAGTAGCGAAGCCTATCCCATGATTGAAGTAGGGCAAACAGCTCCGGATAAAATCCTGGTCTTGGAAGATACTAATGCTGATGGGAAAGCAGATACTTCAACTGTTTTTGCTGACGGCTTGCTGATTCCCACAGGAGTTGCGCCTGGGGATGGGGGGTGCTATGTCGCGCAGAGCACAGATCTGCTGTTTCTGAAAGATACAGATGGTGATGGAAAAGCAGATCTGAAACGGCGAGTGCTTAATGGTTTTGGAACAGAGGACACCCACCATAATCTTCACACACTTCGCTGGGGGCCTGACGGTCGGCTGTATATGAATCAATCGATCTATACACGAACTGATACAGAGACACCACGAGGCATTGTTCGCTTAAAAGCAGGCGGTGGCTTTCGATACAACACCAGCACAATGCGAATGGAAGTTGTATTCCGAGGCCTTGTGAATTCGTGGGGACATCAGTTTGATGACTTTGGGCAATCGTTCCTGACAGACGGCGCTGGCTTTAGTGGAATCGCCTATTCGTTTCCGGGCGCGGCATTTAATCCGACACCGGGTGCAAGACGGGTCTTGGGCCTGATTAGCCCGGGCAGTTACCCAAAATTTGCCTCGGCTGAGATCATTTCTGGAAGTTCGTTTCCGCCGGAGTGGCAGGGCTCTGTGATTACCTGCGACTTCCGTGCCAACCGAGTGACACGGTTCAGCCTCGAGGAACAGGGCGCTGGCTTTGTCACAACCCAAGAAGATGATTTGCTACGAACCACGAGCAGTTCCTTTCGACCGATTGACGTGAAGCAAGGACCTGATGGTGCTCTTTATATTGCTGACTGGTCAAACCCGATCATTAATCATGGAGAAGTCGACTTTCGTGACGAGCGTCGAGATCGCTGGCATGGTCGTATCTGGCGAGTTACCTGGACAGGTAGCACACCAAAGAAAAAGGAAGACCTTACCAAGACTGCTTCGAAGGACCTATTGCATCAGCTCATTTCTGACGATCGATATACACGTGATCAAGCGAGACGTGTTCTCTTGGAGCGAAGCGATCTCTCAGAAGAAGATCTGCATACGTGGACCAAAGCATCTTCTGACGAATACCAGAAACTGCAGGGAGTCTGGCTTCAGCAGGGATTCGATGCTGTTGATCTTCAAGATGTCCAAACGCTGGCATTTGCAGACGACCCAAAAGTCAGATCGGCGGCAATGCGTGTTATCAGTGATCTGGTTGATCCAGCAACAGATAGTTCACAACCACTCCATTCCAAAACTGCACTCGAGATCTACCGTCAAGCAGTCGTAGACGAACATCCTCGTGTACGACTCGAGGCCATTCGGGGCCTTGGAAAAATAAAAACAGCTGAAGCTGCATCGATTGCATTGACATCACTCGAGCGACCACGCGACAGATTTCTTGACTTTGCACTTGCCACTACGATGGATGAGCTTGCAGATGTGTTCATGGTTGCACTCAACCAAGGGCAATGGAAGCCAGACTCACCATCTCGTGAGAACCAATTAGAGTTCGTACTCACAAACATCGATTCAGGACGTGCTGCCTCCTATCTCTCAAAACGTCTTGCAAAAGAATCCATACCAGCAGATGGCTCTGGACCATGGATTGAGTTAATCGCTCAAGCCGGAGGAAAGACCGAACTGACAAAGCTGTTCGAGCAGATCATGAGCAATAGTTTTGTAGGGGATACTCAGGTTCGAGCCATTGATGCACTTGCAACTGCCCAGCGTGTGCGGAAGCTCAAACCGGCCGGTGATCTCAATCGCATACGTACTTTTCTTACCGAAAAAAATTTAAATATTCAGACCGCAGTAGTCAGGCTTATTGGGGCCTGGAAGCTCAATGCATGTGTCACCCAACTCGCAGACCTTGTAGAAAGTAGTGCAGATAGTGCCCTCTGGGACGCAGGGCTGCAATCATTGCAGGAAATTGGACCGCAAAGTACCGCGGCACTCACACGACTCACGCGGACGAATAACAAAGAGATTCAAAGACAAGCAACCGTTCAGCTGGCAGCATTAAATCCGCAAGGTGCTGCGAAGCCTTTTTATCAGTTACTTGCCGGTCTTCAGGAAGAAAAAGACTTAGTCAATTTTTGGCGAAAGGTTCTTGTAAAGAAAGACACTGGCAAGATTTTGGCAAAACACATACCAGCTACGGGCATCACTGAGGCAGCTGCACTCGCTGGTCTCACGGCGGCTCGTGATGCTGGTCGTAATGAGCCAGACTTAATTGCTGCAATTTCACCGTATGCCAAGGTTACACCTCAGACTCCGGAATTGACACCAGCACGAGTTGCCGAGCTTATTGATCTCGTTGAACACAATGGGCACCCTACACGCGGTGAAGCTGTATACAGCAGGGAGGACATGCAGTGCATTACCTGTCATGCAATTGGTGGCGTTGGTGGAAAAGTTGGTCCAGACATGACAAGCTTGGGCACAAGTGCACCAATT
>NZNR01000106.1 GCA_002694955.1 Planctomycetaceae bacterium | reverse complement strand
CACCTTTAAATGTACCGATTTCAGTTTCGTAGTGGTTTCGCGTATCAATTACAAATACGTCCGGATCACTAATAAGTGCATTCCACTCCGACGGCTTTATATATGTACCGACAAGCTGGTTCGGATCAACTCCCGGGATCCCGAGTGTTACGATTTCTTTCTTGAGTCGTACTCGTAATTTCCGAAAAGGCTGTTTCGTGGCACATGACTCCTTCCACTGAAGATCTGCAAACCGGGAATCTTGGCGAATGAATTCAAGAACTTTGCCTACACCTTCTCGAGTACCAGCTATCGTCGAATTAATGCCTTCATGTGCGAGCAAAACAATGCCAAAGACATTATTTTCTTGGCAGCATGACTCGATTCGTTCTTGCAGTGATTCGAGGTCATCAAGCTGTATAAACTTATAAAAAGCAGCTACTAAAAGGGGATCCACTATTTGATCCTTCGTTTTCTACATGTGTTGGTACCCAGATGCAGTGCTTTATTTTCACTGCTTTCTGCATGGCCATATCTCAATACCATTGCTGTCCGGCGCCCTCACCAGCCTGATATTAAAATATATCAGTGGTGTAGGAAAAGAAGCATCGAATATCAGCGGCGTTTCGCCGCACAGTCACTATGCCAACAACTTTTTAGGATGCCTAACCCCAAAGTTCTAGTTCTTATCCTAATCCAACTGTTTGTTATATGCTTGTAAAAGCCCGGGGGCACTGCAACAACGACACTTCTTTTACCTGAGTTTAATCCGATGACTTTTTTACGCTTACTTTTTCTCCCGATTCTTATCTATCTATGCCCAACAATATTACTACTGGCAGAAGAACCTGTTGTCGAAGATCCCGTTGCAATAACAACGACTCCTGCCCACCGCATGAATGAGAACAACAAGAGAAGAGGGCCATGGTGGAAAGATCGACATGAAGAAAAACGAACTCTTGCACAGCAAGGTGACTGGGAACTTGTTTTCATTGGCGACTCGATAACACACGGTTGGGAGCGAAACGGAAAAGCAGCCTGGGATCAATACTACGGTGACCGCAAAGCTCTCAACCTGGGGTTTGGTGGAGACCGTACTGAACACGTTCTTTGGAGACTCGATCATGGCGAGTTTGACGGATATAAACCACGTGTTGCTGTCATCATGATTGGAACAAACAACACGGGCCATGACATGCATCCACCAGAGTCCATCGCGGCTGGAATTCAAAAGATTGTTGCCACAATCCAAAAGAAATCTCCGGATACAAAAATTTTATTACTTGGAATCTTCCCTCGTGGGGCCACAACGGATGATCCGAAGCGAGTCAACAATGATAAAACAAATGACATCATAAGCGCGATGGCTGATGAAAAGAGAGTTTTCTTTCTTAATATCAATGATGAGTTTTTGAATGAAGATGGAGTACTAACAAGAGAAATCATGCCAGACCTGCTTCACCCAAAAGAAAAGGGCTATGCCATTTGGGCTGAGGCAATAGAACCGACGCTAGCACGACTTTATGATATGAAATAGATATCGATTGATAAAACTCATGCGGGTACTGTGAACAGCTGATCTTTGTAAACTCATCAAACATTTTTGAGCTAACCGCTCTATGGATTTGTATTTTCTAGTGATCCCCTATCAGCAACGAGTGAGTCCTGATTGGCTTCACACCACTCCAAACATATGTGCTCTTTGCCTCTTGAATGGCTGTTCGCTTTGAAAACAAGCAAAGTGTCTCTGTCAAAAAAAAGCGCCTGACATGACACGCTCACTACTTTTCTACTGGTTTTTGTGAGCAGCTTGTGTTTCAGCAGAACTTCTCGTCATCAGACATCTCCAATGAGATAAAATCTTGGCAGACTACTCTTCATGTACTGAACTATTCGAATGGTTCTGGATCTCTCCACCACTGGAGGATTGAACATGACAATTTTGCTAAAGGTTGTAATGCTTGCAGCCGTACTGCTATCGGGATGTAGCATCACTCCCTCTCGATCATCACTTGCGATTAACAAGACTATCGATCTCGATAAACAACCACTTGATGGGGCTCGGATCGAATTCCGAATGGATTGGATTCGATAGGCCTCCACCCCGTCCGCTCGTAACTTACCTGTTGGAACAAGGCAACTGTCTGAACAGGGCTACTTCTGGCCCCATGAAGGAAGGCCCAATTCTTCTCTTCTTCTTTTCATTGCAGAAAAATATTCACCAAATTTAGCCCGTTGTTCGGGTGTTGTTCGGTCGATCATTTTTTTTCGCCACGCATTTCGCTCATCTTCTGAGCGATTTTTCGTCCACGGGGGGCCGTCTTTCTCTCCACCATTTTTTGCCACAGCAGAATTTTTTGAAGATTCTACATCTGGCTTTTTCTTCGACCATCCTATAGCACCCATTACACTCTTGCCCGCCTCAAATGCCTGTCGCATAAACTCCATTTGACGGATTTGATTATCTAGATAGGCCTCCCTCTCAGATTGAGGCAATTCAAAGTAGTTATTAACTGTTGCCTCCATTGATTCCATCATTATTTTCTTGCCGGGTTGCATCGCTTCTGATCTCAGATCCTCTGGTAACGCAGCAACTTTTGTCATGACAGTCGTGATTGCGGTAACACGCTCAACTGCGTCTGACATGCTCGAAGGCCCCTGCGTCGGCTTGAATTTCTTTGCCAAATCTTGCTGGAGATTTTTTATTTCAGTGACACGAGGATCTTCGGCAGTGCCAAACATACCCAGTGACCAACTCAGGGTCACGACAGTAACAACGCATGCCGTTCCTCCGACAATCCATCGCAAACGACTCGTTCCCTTCGTCTTCGCTTCTACTTTTTTTGTTTTCTTCATAATTAAAAAGGGTTTGTTGAAGATTGTCTGAGTATCCACCATTCACTATCAGCATGATCCTGAAACACATACGACCAAACCCATTTCAAGATCCGATAGAGCATATGGCCTTGGCACAATTCCATAAATTTTACCAGACACATTATCTTTTTGCTGCATTATGATCCGAAAGGATACACGTTCACGCACATATGGCATACCAGTCGCACTAAGAGTGTTATATTGAACGCTCGAGAGACCCAAAAGTTCTGAAGGATCAGTAAAAAGAGGATGAACATGCCTGCACGCTGCCCGGTCATTGGACCAGTTGCTCCTTCCAAAGCTCGGCATACCGCGGCCGGTTCGCTATCGAATGCCGACTGGTGGCCAGACCAGCTGAATCTACGAATACTCAAATCACATGCTGGAGCACCTCCACCGATCGGACACGAGTTCGATTATGCAGAAGCATTTAAAAGTCTTGATTTCCAAGCAATTAAAAATGATCTGCAAACCGCTATGACAGCTTCCCAAGAATGGTGGCCTGCTGACTATGGTCATTATGGACCACTGTTCATACGCATGGCTTGGCATAGCGCCGGAACCTATCGAACAGCAGATGGACGTGGCGGTGCTGGAAACGGCACACAACGGTTTGCCCCACTCAATAGTTGGCCAGACAATACAAATCTTGATAAAGCTCGTCGATTGCTGTGGCCCATAAAGCAAAAGTATGGGAAGAAAATCTCGTGGGCTGATCTGATGATTCTTGCTGCAAACGTTGCACTTGAATCNATGGGATTTTCAACCTTTGGGTTCGCCGGTGGTCGTGAGGACGCATGGGAACCGCCGGAAGATATCTACTGGGGCCCTGAGAGTGAGTGGCTCGGAGATACGCGGTACAGCGGCGAACGGCAACTTGAAAATCCTCTTGCCGCAGTACAGATGGGACTTATCTATGTGAATCCAGAAGGTCCAAATGGCAAACCAGATCCGCTGGCAGCAGCAATCGATATCCGAGAAACTTTTTATCGCATGGCAATGAATGATGAAGAAACAGTAGCACTCATCGCGGGTGGCCATACTTTTGGAAAGTCGCACGGTGCAGCACCCGCAGATCATCTCGGACCACCCCCGGAAGGCGCATCAATTGAGGAGCAGGGACTTGGGTGGAAAAACAGTTTTGGTTCCGGTAACGCCGGTGACACAATTACCAGTGGGCTTGAAGGTGCATGGACCTCAACACCAGCCCGTTGGTCACATGGATATTTCAAGAATTTGTTTCAATACGAATGGGAATTAACAAAAAGCCCAGCTGGTGCCTGGCAGTGGAAGCCTAAGGAAACATCAGCGCAGAACACTGTGCCTGATGCGCATGACCCCAAGCGTTCTCATNCACCCATGATGTTTACAACAGATCTAGCTCTCCGAGTTGATCCCGATTATGAATTGATTTCTCGCCGGTTCCTTGAAGATCCAACTGCATTTGCTGACGCATTTGCAAAAGCCTGGTACAAACTGACGCATAGAGACATGGGGCCTGTCACACGGCTTCTTGGACCAGAGGTTCCTGAAGCCCAACTCTGGCAAGACCCCGTGCCAACTGTTGACTATGAGTTGATAGACAAATCTGACGTTTCAGTTTTAAAGAAACACATTCTATCAGCCGGCATATCCATCTCTGACCTTGTACGAACGGCATGGGCAGCCGCATCGACATTTCGTGGAAGCGACAAACGAGGGGGTGCCAACGGTGCGCGTATTCGGCTTTCACCACAAAAAGACTGGGAAGTGAATGACCCACCTCGCCTGGCAAAGGTTCTCACTACGCTTGAAGATATCCAGAAGGAATTCAACAACACGGCTCACAATAATAAACAGGTCTCACTCGCAGATCTTATTGTTCTCGGAGGCTGCACAGCAGTTGAAGAAGCTGCCCGTCGGGCTGGATGTGAGACCTCTGTTTCCTTTCATCCCGGACGGACTGATGCAACTGATGAAATGACTGATATCGAGTCCTTCGCTGTGCTNGAACCGAAGACTGACGGGTTTCGGAATTACGTTGCTGAACATATCGATCGTCCTGCTGAGGAAATCTTGCTTGACAAAGCCGACCTTTTGACACTCACTGCCAAAGAAATGACGGTTCTTGTTGGAGGCCTTCGAGTGCTTGGGGCGAACAGCGGAGGAGATAGCCAATCTANTCTTGGTGTCTTCACAAATCGGCGTGAAACCTTATCAANTGATTTCTTTACAACCCTACTTCGACAAGATATCGAGTGGAACAAATCAGCAGAGTGCAGCAGCATTTTCGCAGGAAAAAATACCACTACAGGCACTATCGAATGGCATGCGACACGTGTTGATTTAATTTTTGGATCAAATGCTCAACTTCGTGCCATAAGTGAACTGTACGCAAGTGNAGATGGCCAACAACAGTTCATTACTGATTTTATAGATGCCTGGGTCAAAGTCATGAACCTTGATCGATTTGATTTGTGATGCGTTGTTCGTCAATCAAAGTTCTTTTCGGCATGCACGCATACCGCAGATTATCATTCCTCTTTTGCTAAATCCTCTACAATATTCTCGAAATGGCAGAACAGGTGTGTGTACCCATTCAGAATAGCCAGTATTACCGAGGTGATTGCAGGAGACACATCGGCATTTGAAAGTTGTTCAAGTTGATTGGACCTTATTTGTTTGACTTGGGTTTGGACATGCTCTTTGGCAGAGACAAACTCTTTGAGAAACTCATGGTCATTTGTACGAAACGCTGTGTTTATGCCTGCCAACACTGATTTAGTTTTCTCACTTAATCCTGTGATGCCTTGATGAAATTTTGATGGCTGCCAGTCTTCAGTCTGCCTCATTTTTTCTTCTAATCGTTCAAGATTATCTATACAATCACTGACTGATTCATATTCATGCGCTATTCGCAATTGCCGACGCACTTCATCTGCGGTATCAGTTGGCAAGGCACTCGTAAAGAGTTTTGTCATGAACGATGCTATTTCTTCCTGAATCGTGTCCAGAGACATTTCATATTGTCTTAACTTGCTACTGAGCATGCTTGCTGGAGCACTTTTTTGTCTCAGTTCAGACAAAATATCAAGCATCTTTTCACAACTGTCTCCCATTCGCTCTATTTCTTTTTTTGATTGCTCAATGGCTAACACTGGATTCTCCAGCATCCGCATATCTAATCCTGTAAGGCGCTGTTTCTCTTTNATTTCTCTCGATGGCACAATCTGCTCAAGGACACGCACGAGCATGCCAACAAATGGAATAAATAATAGGACGTTGACGATGTTAAAAATACTGTGAGTCGCAGCAATTGCTGGTGTTGTATTTGGAAACGTAGCGAAACCATCTACCACCACCTCNTTTAAAACATCTACATGAATAATCCACTGAACAAGCTGGATATACCAGTGAAAAACAAGAGTGATCCAGAATACTCCGGTGAGGTTAAACAGAACATGAAAATAGGCTGCTCTGCGGGCGTTTGTCGTTGCACCTAATGATGCTAGTAACGCGGTAATTGTTGTGCCGACATTTTCACCGATAACAAGTGCAGCAGCGGTCTCATAAGATATGACCCCTTGGTAAGCAAGGGATATCGTAATCCCCAAGGTTGCCGATGAAGACTGCACCAAGGTCGTGAGTATACATCCCACCATGCAACACTTGAGTACACCGAGATAACTATCGGCCTGAAAGGCTTGNAACCANGTTGCAAATTCAGGTGTCTCTTTAATGATGCCACATGCATTTTTCATGAGNTCTAAACCGAAAAACACCATTCCGGTTCCCATGAGTCCCATCGCGTAGTACCGCCATCGTTCNTTTCCTGAAAACAGGTAGACNAAAGCCGAACAACCAAGAAGTGGTAAGCCATATTTACCGATTTTAAGNACCAGTATCCATCCAGTGATTGTTGTCCCAATATTCGCTCCCATGATGACGCCTACTGCCTGGGCAAGACTCATCACACCACTATTCACAAAGCCAACAACCATTACTGTGGTAATTGAACTTGACTGAACAACACAGGTCACAACTACCCCAACGATAATCGCAAAAAAACGATTACCAGTCACGGCACTGATAAGCCGGCGCAAACTATTTCCGGCAACAGCCTGCATGCCTTCAGACATGAACTTCATGCCGAGCAGAAAGATTCCCAGACCTCCAATGAGTTCGCCAACAAGGTGTACTAATGATGTGAGATTCACAGGAGCAGTCCAGATGGCTATTTAGTGATCTTAATGGGAGTATACTGAAGCCATACAGTTTAAAGACAAAGACAACTTTTCATAGTTGCATTTACAGAGACGATTTTTGGTGNATTTCATGAAATGGGAATCTCACGATCTTGTTGTCTACAGCAAGCAGAAACATAGTGTTTCTCCTGGCCCACGAGCTCGTGAAGTTGATGCAGCGGCACGTGGAGAAACCTACTCATATACGGTAGACAAGTTTTGGATCATAAAACAACATCTCAAAGATGGACAACTGCTTCTGATTACACGTACCGGAAAGCAACATGCCATAGACAAAAATGATCCAAATCTCCGGAAAGCGACCCTCTGGGAAAAGTGGTATTACCGCCGACGATACCGTGAAATCAAACNACTTCTTTCNAATAAAAAATAATTCTCATTCTTTTACGTCTCCACAAATGAATGATCCCGGAGAAGAAATGGAGATACTCATGAAAATCACACACAAATGAGTATGTTAAATGATTGATGGAGACAGAGAATTTCTCATTTTCTAATGATTCATTTCAAGGGGACGTCTAAATGGACTTTCTTACCCACAAANCATTTGCCCACACCGTTTTGCTCTTTCTTCTGTTTGTCTTCCCCGTAGGCGGACTTCAATCTATTGCTTCCTCGAAAACACTTGCTCATGGACTTGATCCTGAGTTACAGCCTTATCACTCCGTCCGTGGTGAAGTCGCCGGCGCGCTGAAGCATGTTGGATCCGATACGATGAACAATTTAGTTGCCTTATGGACGGAGGGTTTCAAGAAATTTTACCCAAGTGTTCGCGAGGGGATCGAGGGCAAGGGCTCTTCGTCTGCGCCTCCAGCTCTTATGGAAGGCACTGGCACTTTTGGCCCCATGAGTCGGCCTTGGAAATCGCATGAAATTGATTCTTTCAAAGACCAGTTTGGGTATGCACCAACTGTCATCCCAACAGCAATNGACATGCTCACTGTGTACGTCCATAAAGATAACCCCATCAACGGCCTTTCTCTCCAGCAAGTCGATGCAATTTTCTCAAAGAATCGTAACGGCGGAATGCAGAAAGATATTGTGAGCTGGGGGCAACTGGGGCTTACCGGCATTTGGCAAGGCAAACCGATACGGTTGTACGGCCGAAATTCTGCAAGCGGAACATACGGATATTTCAAAGAACATGCTCTTTTCAGAGGAGACTTTAAATCAAGTGTTCAAGAACAGCCGGGAAGTTCTTCTGTCATTCAGTCAATTGCAAATGATCGTTTTGGGATTGGCTACAGCGGTATTGGTTATAAAACTGCCGCTGTCAGAGCGATCCCCTTAAGCTCAACCGAACGTGGCAAACTGGTTACTCCGAACGCAGAAAATGCGTACTCTGGAAAATATCCCCTNATTCACTTTCTNTATCTAAGTGTGAACTACAAGCCTGGGAGTGAGCTTGAACCACTTCGTCGAGAGTTCTTGAGGTATGTTCTGAGTGCGAATGGTCAAGCAGATGTTTTGGAAGTCGGCTACCTCCCCGTGACATATAAAATATCCCAGAGGAGCCTTCGGCGTATTGGCCTGAAATAAATGAGAGCATCTGTTTTGATGAAAGTTTGCAAATATAGTAGACCGTCTGCAAGCAGACCATTAGAAACAGTTGTAATAAAAGACATGTGTCCTCAGTTTTCTACGTCTGTCTTTCTGGAAAACTGCTTTGTTCTAATTGGCTTCAATTAATCCCCGTACCAGCCGTGATCCATGAATCAACCGGCAACATATACTGGCCGTAAGAAACACACTNCGACCCACGCANCAGTTCTACTCAGCGACAAAATCGCCCGCCTCATTATTACACTAGGTGGTCTTGCAACGATCGCTGCAGTCCTCCTTGTTGGCGTTTTCCTTTTCGTCGTAGCNATNCCACTATTTCAATCTGCCAGTACGGAACTCAAGCAATCTATTCCATTCCAACTATCAAGTGATCAGGTACTTGCTTCTGGCCTTGATGAATCTGGTTCTATAGCGTGGTTTTGTACTACAGATGAAATTGCTGTTATTGAAATTAACACTGGCAACAAGCTTTTTTCACGTTCCACAAAGAGCTGTGGACTTCAACGAGTTTCCTCTATTTGCCACTCGCAAGGCAATCTGCGATCAGCTTTTGGTTTTAAGAACGGAACCATTTGCACTGGACGACTTGGCCTTATTACTTCTTATGTTCCTTTAGCACAAATTCCACAGGGTGCTAAATCACTAGCTGTTGGGGACCTAACCACTATCGACGATGTGATTTATCTTCATTCGTCAAAAGAAATAACAAAAAAAATCGAGCTTCGCACTGACTTGGCTGAACCCATATCAACAAGTCTCAATCAACCAATCATAGATATTGACCTGGCATTAAGTGCAAGTGGTTTTTGTGTTGCAGCACTCGATAATCAAAGAAACATACACATCGAAAAAAAATCGTTTCAAAAAAATCTGGTCACTGATGAAAAATCAGCGGTCGGATCAGGAACTACTATCAACCTCAAACAAACCGAATCAGACTTTCGTTTTGTTCGAGTTTCCGGGCTGGGAGATCAACTTTTTGTATTTACTCCGTCTGGAGCTTTCAAACGTTTTGTGATTCGAGATCTAGCACGTCCTGTAGAAATTGAAGAACGCCAGTTACTTCAGAAGAACCAAGAAATAACTCATATCACACGACTTTTCGGTGGGTCTTCTTTCGTGCTCGGTGACGACAGTGGAGGAATCAGAATACTATTTACCTCAAGAGACCCCAAACCCGCGACGAAGGATGGTTTGGTAACAAAAATCACGGGGACGTTTGACTTTCGACCAAACGAGGTGCACCAAGAAAAAAAAGAATCAAGAATTACAGCGATTTCGGCTTCACCAAAATCGCGACTTTTTGCCGTTGCGCAAGCTGACGGCATCATTCGACTTTTACAGCCTACGAATCACTCAATAGTTACTGAAATCCGTTCAAAAAAAGAATTGGCTCTCACCCAAGGAACCCGCATTCTTCTGCTTGGTTCACGAGAACACAATCTTGTTGCGTATGACGGAAAGAACCTAGCGTCCTGGGATGTTACCACTGGCTATCCAGAGGTTTCTTTCAGTGCACTCTTCGGAAAACTATGGTACGAAAACTATCCCAGCAGTAACTATGCTTGGGAAACAACCGGACATGAATCCTTCGAGCCAAAATACAGCCTGGTACCACTTCTGTTTGGGACTATCAAAGCAACTATCTACTCCATGTTATTTGCGACACCAATTGCCATTTTTGCAGCAATCTATGTAAGTCAATTCATGACTCTGACGTGGAAGTCCCGAATAAAACCAACTATTGAAATGATGGCTAGTCTCCCCAGTGTTGTTCTCGGATTTATTGCCGGTCTCATTCTTGCTCCGCTTATCGAACGTAGAGCTATGATTTTCATTACCAGTCTTTTTACAATCCCGATTACGCTTTTGATTGGTGCCTTTTTGTGGCAATTATGGCCACCTGGATTACGCAATCGACTATCAAACTGGCGATTTCCTGTCGTGCTTGTTGTTGCACTTCCTCTTGGCGTTCTCCTAGGGCTGGTGGGTGCAAGGCCGACCGAATCACTACTTTTTGATGGTGATCTTTTTGCATGGCTGAATGGTCAAGGTGCAAGTGGTTGGGGAGGTTGGGTGCTTGCTTTATTTCCAATGTCAGCGATGGTAGCAGCATTTACAATCAGTCGATTTATAAATCCGTGGCTCCGCCAACGAAGCAGAAAATGGGGACACTGGCAGACTGTTCTTGTAGCCCTCCTGCTTTTTATTGTTGGATTTTTTCTTACTGGCATAATCTCAACAGCCGCTGCAATGTTTCTCGATGCCTTACGATGGGAAACTCGGAGTGGAATCTTTGGCACCTATGTGCAACGTAATACGATGATTGTTGCTATTGGTATGAGTTTTACGATCATACCGCTGATATTCACAATTGCTGAAGATGCCTTATCTAGCGTCCCTGATCACCTTCGAAATGGTTCGCTCGGGACAGGTGCGACCCCATGGCAGACAACCACCCGGATCATTTTGCCAACCGCAGCAAGCGGACTTTTTTCAGCTATCTTGATTGGTCTCGGAAGAGCTGTTGGGGAAACAATGATTGTTCTGATGGCGGCAGGAAATACACCACTGATGGACTGGAATATTTTCAGCGGGTTTCAAACATTATCTGCCACGATAGCAACAGAACTGCCGAAAGCAACACAGGGTTCTACCCATTTTCGCATCTTGTTTTTAGCAGCAGTCCTTTTATTTGTACTAACATTTTTTATTAATACAGTCGCTGAGCTTGTGCGACAAAGATTCCGAAGGAGATCGAATGAACTCTAGTCGGTTTCAGAGGCACAACATCCGATCACCATTTTCGGGACTTATGGCGCATGGTGAACCATGGGTCTGGTTAATGTCGGGATCTCTTGCTGTTGCTGTGGTGATGATTGTCGGACTCTTGTTACTCATCACAGTGCGAGGCTCTCTTCACTTTTGGCCACGCCCACTCTATGAAATTACGCTGCGCGATGGTGAGACTTTTCTTGGTGAAGAAATATCACGAGAGGGACACATGAATAGTTATCAGGCAGATGAAACATTTACTGATCGTCGCCTTGTGCATACTGCTAACTTTGAATTGACGGGGGCCCACTACAGATGGATTGAAGAAGGCGATATTGTTACTACGCGACGACCCAAATTTGCAACTGTGGTTGAACGCCTCGATGGTGGCCGGTTCCATGGCTTTCCTGCCTGTGTCTTAAAAAACGGCATTGCAATGAGCAATAGTCCAGAAGCGGCATGGAGAAAATACATAGAAATTGCTCCAACGGTTCGCCGACAATTTCTTGATGCAAACTATATAGACAGACATGAACGTGGGAAATTACAACAACGACTCCGAAATGCTCGGCTTGCTACATTTGACGCTTCCATCAGGCATGGCACCGAGGCACACGCAATCTTACAAGCGGCCCGAGAAAAAGAAGAACAAATTTCAAAAGAAGTTGCAGTGCTATCAAGTTCTCTTGATAGCGAGTTGGCTTCCCTGCGAAAGGCGACTCAAGAGTGGGATTTTGAATTCAAAACTGCTGAAGGTCTTTCTATCATCCTGCCAGTAGAAGAGATCGTTCAAGCCTGGCAACCTAACAACCTTGGGTTTTTTGGATCTTTTCGTATTTATGGTGCACGTTGGTGGGAGTTTCTTTCTGACGATCCTCGTGAAGCAAATAGTGCGGGTGGGGTTTTCCCTGCCATCTGAGGAACAGTCAGCATGACATTCTTCATGGCACTTCTCGTTGCGCCATTGGGGGTTCTTGCAGCCCTCTACTTGCGCGAATATGCCACCGATGGACCCATTACTGCTACGGTCAGAATTGCAATAAATAACTTAGCCGGTGTTCCAAGTATTGTTTATGGTGCTTTTGGTCTTGGTTTTTTCTGTTACGGCATAGGTGGAGGGATTGATGAATTATTCTTTAGTGCAAGTTTGCTTGCAGACAATCAGCCAACATACGGTACCGGTGGTCTTTTGTGGGCTTCACTGACATTAGCATTATTAACGCTACCAGTCGTTATTGTTGCAACTGAAGAGGCTCTGGTCGCTGTACCAAATTCGATGAGAGAAGGATCTTACGCATGCGGTGCCAGCAAGTGGCAAACAATCTACCGGATCGTGCTGCCAAGAGCATTGCCGGGGATAATGACGGGCCTTATTTTAGCAATGGCTCGTGCAGCTGGCGAAGTTGCACCGCTCATGCTTGTGGGAGTGAAAAAGGTTGCACTGGATCTTCCTTTCGATACATCGTTTCCCTACTTTCATCCCGAACGTGAATTCATGAACCTTGCCTACCTGGTATACGATGTTGGCTTCCAAAGCCCAAACAGTCAGGCGGCAAAACCTGTGGTCTTCACGATTACACTATTGCTTGTGGTTCTGATTGCAACGCTCAACATTACTGCAATTTACATTCGATCACACCTGAAGCGACGCTACGCACCTCAACACTTTTAGACCGAGCTTAGTAAAGACTTTATTCCAGCCAACATTTAATACAATACGATCATGCCTGTACAAAAAGAAAGTACATCTCAAAATATTGTAGGCGATGGAAAATCGGGAGTTTCTTCCGACCGTCTTCAAGCTGTCGCTCGGGGTGACAACGTTCCCGCTGAAGTACATCAAAGTGTCTTTGACACTACACCAGTTCTTAAAATTAATGCCTTCAGTCTCTGGTACGGAACGAAAAAGGTCATTCATGACATCTCAATGCCTATTCCTAAAAATCAGGTTACGGCACTAGTTGGACCAAGTGGCTGTGGTAAATCAACACTTCTGAGAAGTGTTAACCGAATGAATGATCTTATCCAAAATGTGCAAGTCACCGGTGACATGCAGCTCAACGGAGATTCAATTTATGACTCTCGCATGGATGTAATCGACCTTCGTAAAAGAATGGGAATGGTTTTTCAAAAACCTAATCCTTTTCCAATGAGTATCTTTGAAAATGTTGTTTATCCACTGAGAATTGACGGTGAGAAAAATCATAGTGTGCTCGAAGAAGTTTGTGAAATCAGTCTTCGTGGGGCTGCTTTATGGGATGAGGTTAAAGACTGCTTGAACGAAAGCGCCCTAAAACTTTCTGGAGGCCAACAACAACGCCTTTGCATCGCTCGAGCAGTAGCCGCTGAACCAGAAGTTCTTTTGCTCGACGAACCATGCTCTGCTCTTGACCCCATTGCAACTGGAAAAATTGAAGATCTCATTCAAAGATTACGTGGTCGGTACTCGGTCCTCATGGTGACGCATAACATGCAGCAGGCCGGTCGCACGAGTGATTACACAGCTTTCCTATATCTAGGACGGCTGATCGAGTATGGTCCAACATCTGAAATCTTTACCAATCCTGTACTGCAGGAGACGGAATCCTACGTTACTGGTAGATTTGGGTAATTTACAGTCATAATAACGCAAGTTGGCTTTAGAATTCCGTTATGGCACGTCATATTGAACACCAGATTGCTCAACTGAAGAATTCGATTCTCCAATTTGGAACGATTGTTGAAGAATCTATTAGCCGTTCTAATACTGCGCTTTTTAAACAAGATGTCGAGCTCGCCCAGAAAGTCATAGCCGACGAGACCGAGATCGATCGTCTTGAGGTCGAATTGGAAGAAGAATGCCTCAAAGTCCTTGCGCTGTATCAACCTGTAGCGGCTGATCTACGATTTGTTGTTGCAGTACTGAAAATCAACAACGATTTAGAACGAATTGGAGATCTTGCGAGCAACATCGCGAAAACTGTCTCACAACTTACGATAACAGGCCCACTTGAATTACCTGAAGAGATTTCAAGTATGGCCAAGCAAGTTGAGGAGATGGTCAAAAACAGCCTCGATGCTGTGGTTAAAGCCGACCCAGACTTGGCCAGACAAGTACGAAAAGAAGATGACATCGTTGACGCTGGCAGACATACAGTACGTAAATTAGTCATGCAGCAGATTAAGAAAGATCCAGAAAAAGTTGAAGGCCTACTTCAAATAAACTCTATATCGAAACACCTTGAGCGGATAGCCGATATGGCAACAAATATTGCAGAGGATGTCATTTACATGGTCGAGGGAGAAATTGTTCGGCATCGACATAGAGATGACGTGACGTCTACATAACTACTTTTTCTCTGCTTAGGAGTGTCACATTTACTGCTCCTCCGAAGTCCTGACCAAGAGAGAAACAATTCTGTTCACAAGCGGGGATACAACCAAGATTGTTGGCCAAGCAATAATCCATGAAAGCCCCCACGCCTTCAGCCAGTCTGAAAACACTCCAGGTCTAAAACCAACATGGAGAAGCGTTATGACCAGCGACATAAGCGCCGACATCAAAATGGACATCACAAGCGAGAACACAAGTCCGTAAAATCTTTTTGGGAGCATAAGCCTGTCGGAATATTTAATTTGCCGATCTCGACGAATTCTAATTCGATTTTTTTCACTATAACACGATGCAGTTACAAGCTTCTACGTTCCACAAAACGTACAGTATGGCTTGCTTCCCGGTGACGCCCCTTTTCGATACGGCTCATTTTCTTTTGTTTTTGTAAAAGGTGATCTGAGTGCCTCAAGCAGACGATTCGTTGGCTCAAGATCTCCTAAATCTGCCGCGATAAGAGCTTCTTCAACTTTCAAATTTCTCGGAATGATGACTGGGTTTACGGTTTGCATCCGTTTTGCAACATCAGCTACAGAACCAGGCTCCCGAGTTAGTCGTTGCGACCATCGCTTGATCCAATCACTCAATCCGGCAACCTTGGAAAACTCCGGATCCACCTCAGCCGGATCCGCTTCAGATTGCTCGAGTCCATCAGCTAATGTGACGAATGTTTCCGTGAAATCTAATTGTGATTCTTCCATGATTTTGAGTAAATCACTATAGATTGCAGAGTCTTCGTTCTCCATGGTTGTAAGACCAAGCTTTGCATTTGCACCAGTCTGAAAGTACTTCTCGTAACAAGAGGGGAATGCTTCCAGAATTTCGACAAACTTTCCAACCGCATCCTCTGGATTTCCTGGTACGACCTGCACAAGACTCTCTGCTAACCGTGCCAAAGTCCACTGAGTGATTGACGGTTGATTCTGAAAAGCATATCGACCTTGATGATCAATTGAGCTAAACACCGTCTCCGGATGATAAACATCAAGAAATGCACAAGGTCCATAATCGATGGTTTCGCCAGCAATCGAAACGTTGTCAGTATTCATTACACCATGCACAAAACCGACAAGCATCCACCGCGACACCAGATCTGCCTGTCGATCGAGTACAGCCTGAAAGAATGCATAGGGCAAATCATCTGCGTTCCGTAATTCTGGATAATGCCGGTCAACTGTGTACACAAACAGTTGTGAAAGATTCTCTTTATCACCCAGCGCCGCAGCATATTGGAATGTGCCAACACGAATATGACTCTTCGCTGTACGTGTCAAAATTGCTCCAGGCAACGGCGTACTTCTCAATACACTTTCACCAGTAGCTGTTACTGACAAGCTTCGTGTCGTCGGTATACCTAACGACTCCATGCCTTCACTGATGACGTATTCTCTGATCATTGGACCAAGTGCTGCTCGACCATCACCACTACGCGAATAAGGTGTACGGCCCGATCCCTTGAGTTGAACATCTACTCGTTGCTTGTCAGGAGTCAGATGCTCACCGAGCAAAATGGCCCGGCCATCACCGAGATTCGTAAAGTGCCCAAACTGATGCCCGGCATACGCTTGAGCTAGTGGCATTGCCCCAGATGGTATTTCATTGCCTGCAAAGACCTGCGGACCATCTAATCGAAGAATCTCGACATTGAGGCCAAGATCCTTTGCTAGCTTTTCATTCAAGAGAATCTGACCAGCATGTCGTACCGGCTCAGGTTTTACTGGTGAGAAGAAAACTTCTGGAAGGTGAGCAAAAGAATTATCAAAGCACCATCCTGCATCAGACTTTTTTTTGATCGTCACGATATTTTCTAAAAACAGTGAGGTGCTGTAAAAATGAATGACTCTCCCTGATCAGAAACTGAGCCTGAGCAGGGATTGAAGCATTGTTCGCATTATTTTGAACCACAGGCGATCAAAAGGTCCAACCATTGGGCTATTCATCCAAAAACTCGAAACGCGCCTTGGACTCACCAGATATCTCAACCATCTCTAAAAACATTGCCAAGGGTCGCACCCAAAGCCCCCGATCTCCATAGTCTGCTCGATATACAACAAGTTTTTCAAGGGTTTCGCTATGTGAAGCAACACCAAGTACGACATACTCTTTTCCCTTGTAATGTCGATAGCGGCCACACTTCAAGTCAAACATTTTCTAGCCAATCTGATGCTTTGTTATCGACAAAGTAGATGCTTCTCTGGCTTTCCAAGATTGGATGTCTTCCAAACTACGTCGCTATTAAATAGCTTTGTTCTACCATAGCGATTCTGAGTGTGTTGTGCTGATTAACCACTCCCTATTGGCTTATGTTAAACGATCAGTCTACTGTAACAATGTATGCCTATAAATTCTTTTCATAGAGTCCAAGATGAAGACTCAATATCTTTTTGTTTATGGAACTCTCCGGCCACAGTTAGCCCATGGTGAGGCGAAAAACCTTATTGCTGAACTTGAAATAATTGGATCAGCTACTGTTCAGGGCAAGTTATATGACTTTGGTGCCTATCCTGGAGTCATAAACGAGAAGGGCATTGTGTACGGAGATTTACTTCGCATCACGAATTCTGAACAATTGATTTCGCTTGATGCGTATGAGGAGTGTACCGGTTGTTCACCGCTCTTTACTCGTTCGATTACTACTGCCCAGTTATGTGAAGGCAATTCGATTGCAGCCTGGATCTACCTGTTCTGTGGTCAAACAAAGTCGGGTGTCTTCATTGCAAGCGGAGACTATCGAGAATACTTTCGGAACCATAAATTCGAAGCCGGAAATACGAAGCCGACTCGTCCGCTCGATACAACTGAGTCATCGTAGATACGAAGTACTATTTGCCATTTTTTTTAGCAATGACTACTGTCGAATGCTAGCTTTTCGGGCGTCTAGCACAGGTGAGTTGCAGAAGGAAGCCCAGTTTTTAAGATATTATTTGTGTTTCTGGATGGCATGTTATTTGCTCCTATCGGTGCTTAAGTCTGAGACTATTTTCGACACCGACCAGGCGGCTGCATTCAAACGGAACTCCTCGGCTTTTCTCGGCCCTGCCGGAGATGCAGATCGATGTCGCGTCGTCCTGCAGTCGTCAGGCTTCAATGTTTTCTAAATCCCTCCTCAAAACTAAGGACGAACTTCAGTTATGAGCACGAAATCGAAACTGGAATACATCTGGCTTGATGGTTACAAGCCAACTCAAAGCCTTCGATCAAAAACTCGGATCGAATCGGATTTTGGTGGCACTCTCGAAGAGTGTCCAATGTGGTCTTTTGATGGTAGCAGCACCGAGCAGGCAACTGGTGGTGATTCTGATTGCCTTCTGAAGCCTGTAGCAATTT
>NZNR01000105.1 GCA_002694955.1 Planctomycetaceae bacterium | reverse complement strand
AGATGTGCGGAGAACGTGGTTTCACCCGTGCTAAAGGTGAAAACTAGTACCCCCGGCAGGAGTCTCACCTCTCAAAACACGGAGAAAAGTTTATTGGGCAACAGAAGGCCAAACGTTGTTTCACTCGTAATAGATAACAACTCTTCATTTTTGGCCCGACTCCGCCCACTAATCTTCCGCACATATTCCGCACAGAATTGGTCAACGTCATCCGCTGATTTCTAGTAAGCGTGTAAGTTGTCCGTCAAATAAGATCAGGGCTAATGTGCCTTCATTTAAAAGGAGATTTCTTTTAAGAAAAGGAAGTCCGCAGTGTAAGACGATCAAGGCTGGTCATGCTGCTGCTAAGGACAGAATTTCGCAGCCATACACCTGACGTGAAAGTGCTTTTAGATAGCAAGTCAAATCCAGTGGAGTGAGTCTGTGGTACTTCAGTCACTTAATTTTTTTTGAAATTTTTCTCTACTGCAGGTGGTGGAGGAAGTCTTTCGACTGTGAGTTCTTCTTCAAGTAATGAAATATCTTCCGATCCAGATACCGGTATTACCTCTTGGTGCCAAAAACCATCCCAATTTCGCCAGCCACCAACAACCTGCTCAAGATCTGCGAGCGCCTGACGCAGATCAGCTTCAAGTCTTTCTCGACCAAGTTCGTAGCGGAGAAGTTGCCGCCAGTTGTCAAGGAGCTGAAGAAAGTCAACATCGCCGACAGCATACGCCTGACTTGAAACCTCGAGAGTCTGCTCTGCTTTCGGTAAAATGTCTTCAAGGAACAAAGTCAGCATATCTAGATGGCTTTGTGCCTGTGTAAAAAGGTCTGTCACTTCTTGAATGGTTGCGTCTTTCAACGCATCGTATTTTCGAGCAGAAGCGATTGTGCTTGCCTCGGCTGAACGAACGGAAGCAGCCAGTCTCTTCCGATAGATTGGCAAGTTCACACCAGCAGTAAGCAGGAGTGCATCCTGGCCATTCGAGCTGGGTGCCAGACCAGCATCTGCAACATCAATCCATGCAAAACCAAATGTAACATCTGGTTTATAATCGAGACATGCTAATTCAGTCGCCCGTCGATCACGTGTGACTCGATTCATTGCAGCTTTTAATTCGGGCCTTGCTGTAAGTGCCTGTTGACGGAGTGACTCGATATCTGTTGGCAGTTGCTCGGCTGGCAATTCAGGAAGTGCCTCTGGTTGTGTGTCAGGCGGCATGTGCAGCAGTCGGGCTAGGCGAGCTTGCTGAGCTATTTTCCGCTGTCGAAGATCGATCAGACTGTTCTCGATAGAAGAGATTTCCAAATCTGCTCGCAGCACATCCTGAAAACTTGTCTCTCCTGTTTGGTAACGAGTATCAGCGACCGATTGTAGTTGCTCTAGTAGTTTTTGTTCTGTTTCAGTAACGATGATTGCCCGCTGCACATAAGAAAGTTCAAAGTAGGCTTTTTTTACATTTGAAATTGTGTCTAGCTCCACGGCTGCAAGTTCTGCTCGGGCGATACTAGCTTCAGCATCTGCTACCAAACCACGAGTGTTGAGTTTTCCAAACCATGGAAACTTCTGATTTGCGTTGAGTATGAACTGAAATTCACCAGCAGCTGTCTGTACTGGTGCAGGCTGGGAAACGGCTGTCAAATTCGGATCTGGCAACCCTCTTGCAACTCGAATACTCGCAATACGTGATTCGATCTGCTTGCGTGCGGCGAGTATCTCAGGATTTTGAACAAGAGCGAATTGAATATAGTCTTCAAGTGGATGAGGACCTTCGAGGAAGTGGGCACTTGCAAGCTGTTTGCCACGCGTATACATCGCTGTCTTGCGTGATTTTGAACGTATTTGTGCCATTCGCCGCATGCCCATCTTTGTGAGCTCGGAGAAGTCACTGTCTTTAAAGTAGCCTGTTCGACAGCCACAAATTGATATGAAAGATGCAAAAAGCGTCAGCCAAAATACACCAACAAGTTGAAAGCGTATGGCAGTGAGATGCCGAGTCACCGAAGGCACATTTTTCTTTTTGTACCAACGCATTAGTAGAATTGTGGGATTTCCCTTTTCAGAAAATTCAAGCACAGGTTTCTACTTCCCATCAGATGACGCCGCCAAAAGTGATTCTGAATAAAGAGAGTCGATTTGTTTCAGGTGGCTATCTGGGTCCTCTGCGATCTTTTCTAAACAGGGAGGACAGCAAACAAAAACAACTCGACCTTGAATAATTTGCCACGATGCTTTTGCAGGTAATGGATGTTTCATGACAGGACAAATTCGCTGCGCTGTAGCAATATTCTGGTGAATAGTTGCCCAGTGATCTGGATCAATTTGCCTCTGCATACATGCTTTACAACAAAGGTAGACCTCTTCCTTATCTTCACCAACAACAACTTTCACTGGCGGCCCGTGTGCACCAAGTTCCAATCCAGAAACTGGGCAAATATTCTGCACTTTTATGTGAAGTTCTTCGCGATCAATAACAGTGTCTTCAGCTTTGACAACTGACGAGCAGGCGACGATAAAGAAGAGGGCAATCACAACTTTTTTACAATGCGCGGACATAATAAGTACTCCTTAAATCGAATTAAAAAGTAGGCAAAACCTCCGCCTGACTCAAGGCTGCCTCGGCCTCAAGGTCTTTCCTAAATTCTACTTCTTTTCTAGACCCTGTTAAATGCTGAAACTCAAGGTAAGCACAGTAGATTGTTGGAACAACGAATGTTGTAAAGGGTTCAACGAGCATGCCACCAAAAACAGGCCATGCCATTGCGCGTGCCACATCGCTACCCCGACCTGTTGAGATAAGGACAGGTATGAGAGCAACGAGTGTTGTCAGTGTTGTCATTACACATGGCCGAATCCTCTTTAGTCCAGCTTCATAAACAACTTGGCGAATATGTTCTACGCTATCAAAGTGACAGTTTTCAGTACGTTTATGAATGAAGCTTGCCATGACAATTCCGTCGTCAGCCGCAAGGCCTGCGAGGGCAATGAAACCAACCCATACAGCAGTGTTGAGTTCAATTCCATTAAATGCGATTGCAAGCATGCCACCAGCACATGCAATTGGAATCCCAGAAAAGACAACAAGTGAGATGGCAAGGTTTCTGAAGTGGAGATAATGTAGAAAGAGATTGATGAGGAAGACCGTTGGTAGAATCCACATTAGTCGTTGGTTGGCTTCAATCTGATTTTGGAATGATCCAACAGGTTCCATTTCATAATTGCCGTCTGGGAAAACAAGGCTTCCGTCAGCACGAGATTGGCGAAGACTATCCATTACGCCATTCACTGTTTCGATTGCACCACTGCCGGAGGGTGTGAACATGACATGTGCAACGAGTCGTGAGTCTTCGCTATTAATGGCCCCGGGGCCCCATGTTGTGGTCGAGTGGGCAAGTCGATTCAAAGGGACAACATCGCCGGAGGGCGTTACAACAGGAAGCTTAGGAAGATCTTCTAACTGTTCCCGACGCTCTCGAGAAAAACGTACTTGGATGGGATATCTTTCTCGCCCCTCTACTGTAACCGTTGCATCAACGCCACCTAGTCCGGCCGCGATAACCTCATTTACCATCTGTGTGGTCATGCCATAACGGGCAGCGGTCTCTCGATCCACTTCGAATTCTTGATATGGCTTACCTAAAACAATATCAGGGTTTACTGTCCTGGCATCTACTAATGGATTTGCTCGTAACTGTTTAGCAACCGAAAGTGATGCTTGTCCAAGTCCTTCCAATGAATCTCCGTAAATTCTGACAGCCATCGATGCTTTAATTCCTGACTGCAGCATCACGACACGACCTTCAATCGGTTGAAGTGGCGATGCTGGAGTCACTCCTGGAAGAGTCGCAACAGTATTTATTTCATCCCAGATATCTCTCGCTGTGACTCCTGGTCGCCACGACTCTTTCGGAGAAAGCATNATGTAGGTTTCGATCATTGCAGCTGGGGCGGGATCAAGTGCTGAATCAATACGGCCAATTTTTCCNAGTACGTCAGCGACCTCGGGGATCTCTCGTATCAGTGCATCCTGTGTCTGAAGTACCTCCATTGCTTGGGTAAAGCTAGCGGCAGGATAGAGACTTGGCATATAAAACCAACTCCCTTCGTCGAGAGCAATCCAATCATCACTCGGAAGCCCTGTAAACACATGTTTGGCCGAGACGTATCCAGGAACGTCGTTCAACTCTGCTCCACAAAAGCGGGCAAGCCTTTCAACTGGTTTGAGCAGTGTTGGCATACCTATCCATGCACTGAGCCCAAGAAAGAAAAGAAGCAAAGGGAATGCCAACATGACACCCTTGTGATGAAGAGCTATTCGTAGCCGCCCAGCATAAATCCATCTCACAAAACGGCTGGCAGGATTTGATTCCATTGGTGAGAGNTGTTCACGACTAAACCACCACCCGATCANACTACCNAGTGCTAGTAGAGCGATCACAATTAAAGTCTGCGACAGGCCCGATAGCGCGATAAGCTGATCTACCCAGACAGCACCGCCTAGAAATGCCAGGACGGCCCCCATTCCAATCGCTGTCACAAAACTATGAACAAGAGATGACCGGCGTGAACGCAAAAAAATCTGAGCAAGGACCGGTACCAAAGTCACAGCAACTATGAGGCTCGCAAGAAGTGCAAAAGTTTTTGTCCATGCCAGTGGTGTAAAAAGTTTTGCATCACGACCGGTAAGAAAAAATACAGGAAGAAAGCTTACAACCGTCGTTGTTACCGCTGTCATAACTGCAGGAATCACCTCACGTGCTGACGACNNAATAACAGTAAGACGATCTTGATGTCGTGTTCCATCATCTGTTTCTTGCAGGCTTTTCTCCCAATTGGCCAGATGATCATAGATGTTCTCAAGAACAATGATTCCCATGTCAACCATTGTTCCAATGGCAATCGCGATTCCAGCCAATGACATAATATTGGCGTCCACTCCAAATACCTTCATGGCTGCAAATGCCATTAATATTGCAAGTGGAAGAGTAACGGCGATTAAAAGACTTGCTTGTATATGAAGGAGAAAAAGCGCAACTACAACAATTGTTATGACTGTCTCTTGGCTCAGTGCTTCTGTAAGCGTGTGGACTGTTTCATCGATTAGCCCTCTACGATCGTACACACCAACAATGCGAATTCCATCAAGTTCCGGCTCAAGTGATGCAATTTTTTCTTCAACTCGTTTGATTACTTCTCTTGGGTTGGCCTTGTATCGCATGATTACAACACCACCGACAGCTTCAGCTCCGTTGTAATCGAGTGCACCCCGACGAAATGCTGGACCGAGTTGGACGCGAGCAATGTCTTTTAATCGAACGGGTATCCCGTCGCGTGTCGAGATGACGGTTTGTTCGATTTGTTCAATTGTTTCAGTCTTCGTTTTTCCTGAACCAATAAAACCACGACCACGAACAAGAAATTCAAGCCCGCCTTGTTCAACCGTTTTTGCACCAACATCAATATTGCCAGCACGTACGGCGTTGACAACATCTGACAACGGTATCGATTGGAAGCGGAGGCGATCGGGATCAACATCAACTTGGTATTGCTGTACATAGCCACCAATGGAAGCAACTTCAGCAACACCGTCTACCGACTCCAGTGCGTACTTAATAAAAAAGTCTTGTCGGGAACGTAACTCTGCAAGATCGACGCCTTCCGGAGCTTCAAGTACGTAAAGATAGACTTGACCAAGCGCCGTTGCATCTGGAGCCAGTTGGGGAACGACTCCATCCGGAAGGGTTCCAGATACTGTTGTCAACTGCTCAGCCACGCGTGAACGAGCCCAATAGAAATCAACATCATCCGCAAATGTTACTTGGACGAAGCTAAAGCCAAACATGCTTTTGCCACGCACGCTTTTCGCCCCTGGCACGGCTTGTAGCGCAACCGATAACGGATACGTTATTTGGTCCTCCATGTCTTTCGGCGATTGGCCTGGCCATTCACTCAGCACAATGACCTGGTTTTCACCAATGTCTGGAATAGCATCGAGTGGCACGGTTTTCGTGGCATACCATCCATAGGCGGCTAACGCACCAGCTGCCAAAAGAACAACGAGTCGCTCGCGGAGGCAGAAATGAAGCAAGCGAATAATCATTGCCCACCCTCAGGAAGTGGTGCCAGCGGCTCTGCCAGTTTCATTCGACCTGCCGGGGGAATGCTGAGGACATCCTCTCCATGGGTTGAAGGTGCTGGTTCGGGATTCTTCATGGCCCCAATCGGTGGAATCGAACTGTCAATATCTGAATTGTCAGACGGTGCCATCGTCATTGGACCGATAGGTGGCAATTCACCTAGTTCAATCGGCTTCACTAAAGTCTTAGAAACCTCTGCAACACTCGTTGCAATTGTTGGATCGATCAGTGATGGATTACCAACTAACTGCATCTGTGAATCGATTAAGAAATTTCCTTTTCTGGCTACTTCTTCTCCCTCTTTAATTCCATCAGCAATGACAATACCACTGTTAACAACTGGACCAAGAATGACATTTCGAATTTCAAAGTGCCCTGGCTCTGTTTCAACATAGACAACACTTTTACTTCCAGCGCTCAGGACAGCGTCACGGGGAACGACCAGAACTCCGTTCTTTGATGAAGGATCATCAGTAAATCCAAAAGATGTTGCTGGAACGAGAGGCATGGAACATATTGAACAAGTACCGGGTTCATCAGAGGTAATATGTGGGTGCCGTGGACTTATCCAGCGACCTGCAAGTTCAGGGTCATACATCGCATCAGTGCTACCCAGGGGCACCTCTATTGTTGCCGTTGCAAAATCACCTATACGAAGGAATCCATCTGGATTTGGCATAACAACGCGCACGCCAACAGTTCGGGTTTTAGGGTCAACGATTGGGTCAATAAAGGCAACTCGTCCTTCGAAATATTGGCCCGGGAGTGACTGCAACTCGGTCTTCACGCGTACGCCATAACGAACAAGTGCAGCATCTTCAGGGAACAGTTCCAGCATCAGCCAAACGCTTGATAGATCAGCTAATTCATAAATGGTATCGCCTTCAGAGACGTACTGGCCCTCAACTACACCTTTTTTCACAACAGTTCCACTAGTCGGTGCCAGCAAAGCTAAGCGACTGTCGGCGCGGCCATTTTGTTCGATGGCATCAATCTGATTTTTGGTCATACCAAGTTCAGTAAGCCGCTGCCGTGCACTTTGTTCAAGGTTTTCATTCACTGCTGCAACACGCGAGAGCGTTCCACTTTGGCTTTTTTCCTTTGCCCGAAGTGCAATAAGAAGTTCAACCTGAGCGGAGTAAAGTTTTGGAGAATAGAGAACAGCCAGCGTGTCTTTCTCTGTCACTTTTACGCCAGCGTAATCTGCATAAAGTTTCTCAATACGTCCATCGACATAGGCAGCCAGTGTTTTCCTTCCACTCTCGTCATAGTCAAGCTTGCCGATACTCTCTATGACATGATTGGCGAGAACACTTTCTACTTTTACCGTTTCTATACCGGCAACTCGCCGAGCTGCTGGATCTATGACGATTGAGCGACCATCAGATTGATCAGTTCCGGAAGTTGCCGGTACAAGCTCCATTGCACAAACAGGGCATCGTCCCGGCTTGGCACTTGGCGGAGTGCACATCATCGGACATATATAGCTGGTGCTGGCTGATGTATTATTATCTGCTCCCGTGGTCACAAGAGCTTCAGAGTCTGTGAGTAGACCCACTTGTTGAAGAAGCCCCAAGACAACAAATGACATCATCAAGAAAACTAAGAAAAGTAATGGCTGCACAAACAGCTTAAACCACCAACGGAATGCATCTCGTAATGCCTTTCTCTCTTGACGAACCATTTGTTATTTCTTCTCAATCAGGTCTCTCGGTGGCAGCGTGTTTTTGTCTGCCATTTTGTATGAACTTACAAGTAAGACTTCTGAACACTGCATCTTGTATGCATGCTAAGTATTGCAATAAGAATAACTGTGAAGTTGCCATGAATAGTTTGAGCAACTCGCGCTTAAAAAACTTTATATTCTAGATATACAATCCGAAATTTGTATCTTAATAGATAGGCTGAACCAACAGAGATTCATTAAAAATGGAATTCGTAGGCA
>NZNR01000104.1 GCA_002694955.1 Planctomycetaceae bacterium | reverse complement strand
CATTGAACTTCATTCACCAGACAGCACTTCAATACCAGTACGAATCGGCAACATCAAAGGCACGCAAGGGTTACTGGAAATCATCAGAAGAGGTGGCCGACTAGGTCTCATAACTGTCAATGATACAGAAATCAATCTTACTTATGACGAAAACCATATTTCAAACCTTCAAGAGACCATCGGAAAAGCGACTGTAACAAAACAACTGATAAATCAATCGGAGAACTCAATTCCATCCTTACCTCAGCCTACTGGAACAACTGATGAGCGTGTTCGTATTTCTGTACAAGATGCCCGTGTCCAGATAAATGGTCCATGGACAAAAACGCCTTGGAAAAGCACAGCGATTGAGGTTGAAGCGGTTCTGAACCAGTACAACGACGGCACCAAGGAGTGGTCCTTGACTCCTGTTACGATTCTTGATCATGCCCAACTGAACCCTTCCGTTGCTGCGGGAGTCCTTGCGTACGCTGCACCTATTCTTGCAAATACCACTCGTGCGAGTGGTGAGTTTTCGCTTGTCATTAACGAAGCTCGATGGATCAACGGACAAACGAAAACAGCAACTATTGATGGAAATCTTACACTGCATGCAGTCGACGTTGGCCCTGGTCCGATGGTAGCAAAAATTATTGAAGCGCTGCCGGGAGAACTCCCTATACCACCCACCATACGGTTAGCAGAATCTTCAGAAGTACACTTCCGAAAATCAGGTCGCTATATCCGCCACGAAGGACTTGCCTTCGGAATACCCCTCAAAGCATCGGCGAATCGCCTCGACATTACCTCCGAAGGGACCGTTGGTATTGATGATCGATCGATCGATCTTACCCTTTCTCTACCTATACCTGATTCTCTTCCAACTGACCGACCACTCTTTGCTGCACTCGCAGGAAAAAGCATAAAAGTTTCTGTCGAAGGAACTCTTGATGATCCTCAACTTAAATTGGATGCCTCATTGAAACGGACTGCGGCAGAAGTTGCTACTGATTTTGTCAGGGAATTAAATAACAAGAGAAGCCAGAAAAACCTGGATGCAGCCGCTAGTGAAAATAGTGCGACTCAAGAACAGATACCGTCATCACCAAGTCGCGATGCAAGCATGAAGAACCCTGAAAGCCAGAAGGACACAAAAGAAAAAGAAGGGCATGCAAAGAAACTCGATCAACTCAAAGGCCTGCTACCGACTGAGATTTCTGATGACCCAACCACCGATGCAGTTATTGATGCCGTGGGAGGTCTACTTGACGAGGTGGCAAAGAGGCGTGCAGAACGTGAGCAGATGAAAAGTAAAGAGAATCCAGAGAAACCTCAACAAGATAGACCAGCCCGCCGATTTCTACGAAAGATTTTGGATGCCGTTGATGACGAGACACCAGACAACACAGCAGACAAATCGAACTAGTCACCAATTACTCGCGCAGAGTCTGATCAATAAAAAACCGGATCCTGCGTGATGCAGGATCCGGTATGTCGGCACTGAATCTCAAAGCGGATTCATACATGCTGTATAAAACCGAGATTAGGTTTTTGCTGGAGCTGCAGGAGCTTCCTTCTTCTTATTCTTCTTGGCCTTTTTAGGAGCAGCTTCTGTAGGAGCAGCTTCTGTAGGAGCAGCTTCCTCAACGATAACAGAACCACCACCACAGTTGCCGTCTGCACACCCACTTGTGCATTCGGAACATTCAACTGCCTCACAACAGTCTGCTTTTCGGCTTTCACGACGTTCACGAAGACGCTCGCAAAGCTTGTGACTACGACCATGACAACGACGACCGTGGCAACCATGACGGAAACCGGCAACGGCACTGGTGTCGACGCTGATCAGAGCGAAGGCGATCAACGCAATGAACGCCGCNAATGAAATTCCCAGAAAACGCTTCATTTCTTTCTCCGAAACAAGTTATTTGGTGCGGGATTGCACCCTATTTTGCCGTCAACACGCATATCCGACCCGGGACGGCCACCGGAGCAGAGAAACCGAAAACAAAACTCATCATTGGTTTCTCGTCGGAACAACCCGTAGCACCCCCTGCATGTGTTGCAGGCTGGCCGATACTTCCAGTGAGCATGTTTCAACAGAAATTAGCAGTCAAAATAAGACTGTCAAGCAACCTGGGGGGTTTAGGAGGTTTTTGACGCNCTGCTTGTAGTTAGCAGCTGATAGCCGCTTCTCAAAGAATTGGGCATCATGTCCCAAAAAAACGAGGTCACCGCTCTAACACAACACAAAAACCATTCCCTTGGGGGGGGTGGTTGCCGCGGTGCTTGGATTTTCTTCTCCTGACGTGCGACGGCTTATCCACCCTCAAAAAAACAGTTAAGAGAGTCGATGGCGTTTCCGGCTATTCAACAACCTTTCCTGGATCACCAGAGGCGGTGCGAGCTGCTGGAGGTTGTGTTCCTTGGTCCTGCATTGCCAGTTTGGCTCTNCGTGTAAGCTCTTCAGCTACAAGCCGCTGTTTTGCAAGCATATCCTCAGGGTCTTCGAAATCGAGCAGCAGNGGTGGCAAGTCCGGGAAAATTCTCATNGCCATACCAACNACCCGCCAGCCCTCTGGGTCAAGCCTGCAGACCCAAATGACGTTATCCGTAGTAGTGAAACCTTCTGCATCTGTGTCAGTCCATGTGGTTGCCACATGAACAACATCATCGGNCCCTCCAACAGTTTCACACTCNCCCACTCGATAGGTGGCTGTATCTTTNACTGGAGGAGCAACAGAAAGGCCTAACTCCTGAGTTTTTGCACGTGCGACGTCTGTCAGCATTCCCATNGCAGAACGTTCGTCACCACGTTTTATAGCCTCTAGAAACGTGGTGACGGCAGCCTTTGCTGGTTCAAGATTCGCGACAGTTGAAGGCTCCGCACCTCCCGCGGAGCAGCCTGACTGACTTGTCAAAGCAAGCATGCAACATCCGGCNATNAAAGAAACTAGCCAGATTGAAACAGCTTTTCTCAATCGCTGCTTACACAAATTCCGTGCGCCGCCAAATGGTGACGGATTAGGAGAAACCATNGCAAAGCCTTTCGTTAACAAAGTGTGCCGAGACTCTCTTTTGCGTGATACCTTCTCACCACATCTACACGTGGCAATAACTTTTTGACGGAGAGCAATTTCGACTCCACAGATGATGATGCGATGATTAGNATGCGGTCAAGTCGAAAACTGGCTTTNGAACAAATGAATCAGAATCACCCTAAACTGCCCCATTCGCCTGCATGCCGCAAGTCAACATCAATCCAAAGTCTGGGCTAGTCTAGACTAAANCTTACTAGTAGGGCTTTCACTTTGAATATCACCACACTTGCACCTAGGTTCCTTCGAGAAAAGCAGCCCTTGNGCTGGCTGATGGCGACACTCTTCATCTGGTCGTATCCANTAACAGTGGATCTNTGTGCGGAGCCAGCCAAACGTCAGCCGGCACCACAACCTGAGAATCTTCCCGAAAGTGAAGTTATTGCCAGAGATGCCTTTCAACTTCTCGTTGGACCGAAGCCCGACTACGTAGCAACACGCCAATCAACAAAATCAACCGGAATACTAGAAACTGATTCAGCGATAGCTTGGGCACAAGTCGTTTCCGGTTCCACACTTGANGATGAGATAAAATCAATATTGCCACGGTTAAAAAAAACCGTGGCAACCAAGACTTTTTTCGAAAGCCACCTCAGCGAAGCCATTGATGAATTCCAACTATTGGCTGTTTGCTTTGGGATCATTTCTGCGTATGACAAATCAGCAGACGTACGCTCAAGTTGGAAAAAAAATGCAATTGGCTATCGCGAGCAGTTTGAAAGGTCCGCATATCGCTGCCAACGGGAAGGTGGATCTGCATTTACAGTTGCAAAGACTGCTGTCGGAGAACTTGAAAATTTGATCCGTGGTGAAATTGGGAATTTTAAAAACGATGAAACAAAGCCGTTCCAATGGAGTCAGGTATGTGACAGATCATTACTCATGCGTCGCTTAAAAATTGCTGACGAACGGCTTATCTCTGGCACTGCCTCAGAAGAAATCTTTTCCGACTCGATCGACCAGTTATTTCATGCNACNGAAATAGTTGCATCTTTCAGCGAATTACTGGTTCAACCGAATTTTGTTGATTGGGATGACTCCGACTACGTATCTTATGCCCAGAAGATGAAAAAGCATGCTTTGGAAGCAAGGATCGCTGTTAATGAAGGAAACTACGATAACGCAAGAAACGCAGCAAAGGCTATTANCCAAACGTGTTCAGCCTGTCACANNGACTACCGATAATATCTCNCGTGAAATGGGTGCTGTNATAATCAATCGATCCTATTCACACAACCATTCCAATGGCCTCAAGTCAATCAATTCCGCAAATCCAGCGTCAGCGAGTTCATACCCTGTGACATACCGGTGCTGGTCACACCATAGCTGGATCAAGTTGGCGTCATCAGAGCCTTGATCTACTCCGAACAGATGAATCAACAGATTGTCCATTTCAACTTCAAGGCTAGTAAAGTGACGCGACCATTCGGCTGCTTCACGAATTCCTACCTGCTCCTCACTTTGCCATTTCATGGGATGAAAGAGCAATACGCTCGATGCAGTCACAAGCCGCCGAGTGCATGCTGCAAAAGGCCAAACCGCCGCCGAAGAACATTCTCCNGTCACTATCCCAGTCGCCTGCAAACCGCGCAGACGAATCATGGCGACTAAAGAATTCGCTGTGTACGGATTTCCACCAGGCGAATCGAAATAAATAGTGCACTTGCTTCCAGGTTCAACTCCGAGCACTTTGTCCACAAGATCAGAGGCATTCTCCGTTAGGTCACCTACTATGGCAATTTCTTGCGGTACACTCTCACTACCATCGTGCTCCGATGATGAACGATCTGGCTTAGAGCCTGTTGGAGAATGGGTCATTCATTTTCTTTCGATGGAANAAGCTATTACTGATGCACGTCTTTGGTCCACACGATTATCTGGATGCGTTAGTATATAGATGGTTTGTGAAAAAAAGGCTTACAATTCTGTAAGTTGAAATTTGTCTCACCACTTATTCTTCATTGCACTTTCATGGGTATCATTTGTTTTTGTCCAAATGGGCACCGCACGAAACTGAAAGATCGTTTTGCTGGTCTACGAGTACGTTGCCCCCAGTGTGGCGAGAAATTTAGAGTTGCCCCTCATGAGGATCAGGCGAGGGAGCAGACCTCCGCGATAAAGTCCACATTACCAACTGGCTATTTGGCAGAGTTTGATTCGCCATTTAGTGGCGAAGCTTCCTCTCGGGATATGCATGCTCCATTGGATAGACNTGGGAAGCAGAGNACGAAGTCTGTCCCATCAATACTCATGGAAGACCCCAGCCAGTTATGGCGTATAGCCCCCCCTGGTGGCGAACCGAGTAACGCAATGGAAGGCACGGAACTGTTCACCTTATTATCTTCCTCAAAGATCAAGGCAAATGCGTACGTTTGGCGGACCGATTGGTCCGAGTGGAGACTAGTGACAACTGTTTTTCCAGNTTTTTTCCAAACTTAATAGCACTCCTGAATTACATAACGTGATTCATCTGCATGGGAAGTGAGCCAAGGTTTGACCGTCTTCTTGCCAGTGCTTAAAGAAGACACAAATGAATCGTAAAACACTATTCAGATTGCCGAGACGCTCTTCATCGGCAAGGACTTCGTATGAATACTGACCCCACACCCTTAGTCGACATTCTTTCTCATATTAAATTGATCGTCATAAAATCAGAATGCTTTACTTCAAATGACTCGCATTCTGCAATCACCCTTGATGGTGCGAACCTCAAAGAGTCTCGAACTTCAAACATTTTTCTTGAACAGGCACTAATTACTGTCACTGATCTTTCAAAAACCAAATGGATAGGACTGGAGACTATCGAATTGCTATGCCGTTATTGCAATATTGCTAACGCTGATTGGTCAGGCGCACGAATGACGCACACTGAGTTTCACAACACTCGGCTTACCGGATGTGATTTTTCCTGCACAAAACTTCGCGACGTACTGTTCTATCACTGCAAAATTGATTTATCTTTATTTCATGACTCCCAGTTGACTGGATGCCGATTTCATGGATGCGACCTGCGGGAGACTGACTTCCAGAACGCGTCACTCAAGCGAGTCGTCTTCCGGGATTGTGACCTGCGTAACTCACGCTATCCGGGTGCATCACTTTCAGAAATTGACCTGCGAGGTTCGCAGGTAGCCGGCATGTATGCAGATGCCAATGAATTACAGAGTGCTATAGTTGATCCGTTCCAAGTTGCAGACATTGCATCTATGATTGGACTCGTCGTTAACAGGTTGCCGGCGGATAGTCCAACAGAATACACTAGTCGTCTAAGGCACGAACCTGCAGAAAACCACCCAAGCATTCAGCCGGAAGGTGAAACTTAATGACTATAGTGGTGACTCCTATCATTCTGCCGATCCACCTGCCCATGTGTACCAATTGCAAATCAACACTATTACGCAAGGCATTCTCATGAAATTACGATTAGACGGCACCATGTTTCTATCCCAACTCCTTTTTGGGTTCATCGTGTCATGTACGGGTACGATTTTTATCATGCCAGTGCACTGTGTACTGGCTGAGGCTGCCACTGAGTTCACAGTAGCAAATGGTGAACTTTCACTCGCTGCTCCAGCTGGCTGGAAGCAAGTCCAACCTCGATCTCGAATAGTCGAAACTGAATTTGCTATTAAGCCTGTAAAGCCGGATAACCAACCAGGCCGCATGACTTCGATGGGTGCTGGGGGAAGCATCGAGGCAAATATTGCTCGGTGGTACAGTCAATTCAGCCAACCTGATGGAACATCCACAAAGGATAAAGCAGGCTTGAAAACATTACGTATTGCAGGATGCAAAGTAACGTGTGTTGATGTATCAGGAACCTATAAAGATATGCCCGGTGGTCCGTTCGCAGGTGGGCAGTCAATCGATCGACCAAATTATCGAATGTTGGCGGCTATCATTGAAACTACCGACAAAGGTAATTACTTCATCAAATTCTATGGACCTGCAGCGACTGTAGAGGCATCAGCTGATGGCTTCAAGAAAATGATCGAAGGCATGGTCTCAACAAACTAGTATCCTAATTTACTCATAGCTTACCTCCCTCAACAGCAAGTAAGGTCATAATGAAAATCCAGGAGTTCTTGGAACACCACGGAATAGAGGGCAATCCCTTTGCTGAAGAAGACGCCCAAAACGACACCGTGTTTAAACGAACATGCCTGGAATCAACATTTCATCCTGGCTGGGACAAGATTTACGGATCGCCAGAAGACCCAAGCACATCGATTGTTTTTGGTGAAAAAGGTGCTGGAAAAACGGCACTTAAACTGCAAATGGTTCGTCAGTTCGAGCGACACAACGAGAAAAGCAGAGGCCCCAATGCAAACAAAAAGCCTTCCTTCGTTGTTATCTATGATGACTTCAATCCATTCCTAGATCGATTTGTCAGCCGTAGTGGCAGAAACCGGCCAGTCGAATAGTCACTTGGGCACTGGAAGCTGTGGGATCATATGGATGCAATCCTTTCCCTGGCCGTTACTCAACTTGTCTCTGCAATCATTCATCGCTCGAAAACAGAACCGGTGGGTGACGGGAAAAATCATTCATGGAGTGCCCCACATGCTCGCGATCTTACTTTGCTTGCGGCACTTTATGATCAATCAACAGCTGAAACCTTTCCTTCGCGATGGAGAAAACTTCGATGGCGAGTTGGTTATGGCTCTATTTTTGGACGTTGGCCAACCTTACTAGGCTTGGCATCTACCTCGCTTTTTGTGGCGGCACTCGTCACTAGCGTCTCGACAAAGAATCTGGATTGGTTGTC
>NZNR01000103.1 GCA_002694955.1 Planctomycetaceae bacterium | reverse complement strand
TTCTGGATGCTCTTGTGCTGCCGGATCAATCTTACTTGCTCGCTGAGAAAGTTCATACCGTTGGCCAGCTTCAACCGTCGCGATATTCCAAAAGGCTATAAAAAGAAGCAACACAACAAGTAACATAGGTTTATACATATGACATTCCCTTCAATATCTTGTGGTCGCATATATGACGGTTACAAAAATTTATCATCACATACATTTTAACTGACGCCCTTCATCGAACGGCATGGTTGCCGTAGCATGCAGACATACAAAACATACCAGTGGTAAATTTCCGAACAATGGCTCCAACTACAGCCCAAGACGTTTTAAAAAAGACCTTCGGCTATCAATCATTTCGTGGTACGCAGCAAGCGATTATTGAACGAACACTCGCTGGAAAGCACAGTCTTGTTCTCATGCCAACAGGCGGTGGGAAAAGTCTCTGTTATCAGGTGCCCGCACTCGTACAGGACGGCCTGACGGTCGTACTCAGTCCTCTCATCGCACTGATGAAAGATCAGGTCGATGCGCTCAATGATCGTGGTATCGATGCCACATTTATCAACTCGTCACTCACCAAAGAAGCGCGCATAGCTCGCTATCGTGCAATTGAAAATGGTTCGTATCGCTTGCTCTATGTCACACCAGAACGCTTTCAAAAATCTGATTTTCGTCGCGTACTAGGTGGCCGCAAGGTGCCATTACTCGCTGTTGATGAAGCACACTGCGTAAGCCAATGGGGCCATGATTTTCGGCCAGATTATACGCGTGTTGGTGAAATTCGTGAATTTCTTGGTTGTCCCACTTCACTCGCGCTCACAGCAACAGCGACACATGAGGTACAGCAGGATATTATCCACCAACTAGGCTTTGAAGAGGCTGACGTCCAGGTTTTTCATGAGGGCATTGAGAGGCCTAACCTTGCACTGCTTGTGGAAGAGGTTTGGGGCGAAGACGATAAGTTGCAGCGTCTTCTTCACATCCTTAAAAAGTTTCAGGCTGGTGATGGCGGCCACATTGTTTACTTCACACTCATCAAAACTCTTGAACGATTTAGCCATCTGCTTAAAGAAGAGGGTATTACTCATGGCTGTTACCATGGAAACCTACGGCCAGTCGATCGAAAGCGAACACAGGAACACTTTCTTAGTGGTAGAGAGCCAATTGTTCTCGCGACAAATGCTTTCGGAATGGGAATCGACAAAGCAAATATTCGTACTGTAACGCATGCCGAAGTTCCTGGTTCACTCGAAAGCTACTATCAGGAAATTGGTCGTGCTGGTCGGGATGGTTTACCGTCACAATGTACTCTCCTCTATGACCAAAATGATCTGCCGATGCTCATGGAATTCATCCGTTGGGCAAATCCAGATGCTGACTTCTACCGTCAGATTGATCATGTACTCGAACATGATCTTGAAAAGGTGAATGCGTTTGGTATCGAGTGGCTGAATGAAAAACTTCTTGGCCGACAGGCACGTCATGACCGACGTCTTGAAAGTGCCCTCCTCATGCTCGAGCGGTTTGGGGCCGTTGAATTCAGCAAGCAGATAGCTGGCACAGAAAAACAGATTTCACACTATGGACCACTTCCGGAGTCTCTTACAAATGAACCTTCTCTGGCTGAAAAGCTTCGACGAGACCAACAGAAACTGCTTGCTATGGTCGAATACACTCGCTGCGAAACCGATCGACGTGAATTTTTAAATAGCTATTTTCTTGGTGCACGAGACGCAAAGTAGCTGTGTACTTCGGACTACGAGTTACTGATTTAATCAAGCATTGTCAGCATCTCTTCAACTTTTTTTGAGATCGCCTTTTTACCTTGAGCACGCTCTAGTTCATTCACCGATTGTTCCAGGTCTGCTTTACTTGGATCAGCTTCGACAGCCTTCTCAACAAGTTCTTTGGCATACTCGATCGAACTATCGATCATTCCAGCATCAGCTATCTGCTGGAGTACGTCTCGAAGCTGATTTACAACTGAAGGAGGTGCAACACGAATCACTTTTTCCCTGCTCCCACATCCAATAACCATACTCAATCCAATAACAAGGCATATTAGTTCTTTGCGCATCTGTTTCTCCACAAGTTACATGAGATACTTATGTCGTCTCAAATAACAAAATAAATTTAAGGAAGCTTGGCTACGTTCCCATCCTGACGCGCACCAAGATTCTGCCACGTGGTGAGGTCAATAGTGTTACTCACTGTATGCGTTGCACCATCCGCCGTCACCGTATTTACTACACCAGGGTGCTTGCTTCGAGCGGGATACACACCATTCCGGTCCGCTGAATCGCCATAGCGTCCACCCGTTGCAAAAGAAACATGGTTCCAGTTAGGAGGTGCCACGGTATTGAATGCTGATTTCGTTGGTATACCACGTTGCCAATCTCGACCAGCATTACTTCGGTGCCATGTCAATGCTCCGGCATCGGCTGCCTGACCCATGGTTTCAAGATTTGCAGCTGTTGGAAAGTTTGGGCTACCCACCAAAGATATCTGAGCTGTTGTATCTCGTTCAAGATTCAGCAGCGTATCATCATTATCACCTTTTAAGCTCTCTGACAAAAGAATCGTATTTGAAGTTCCATCGGTAATTTCTTCAAACGTTGTTGTATTGTGCTTCATAATTGGTCCATCAAAAACACCTGGTGTTACAGGCTGTAGACCATTGGGTCCTCCGCCACCGCCAGTTCGGTAGATGTTGACTGTTGACCCTGCATTGGCAACATAATTAATTCCACCAAATCTGGGATCTCCGTATGGTAAATCTGATGGACAGATAAAGGCTGTAATAAATTTTCGACGTATTGCAGCCGAGCCGTTCACTCCCCCGGTGGACCATCTGTTCAAATCCATCGCATCGTATGTTGTTGTCTCCTCGAGCCATGGCAATAACTGGGTCCATAAACTATGACCGAGCCACATATTCCATGCTGGTGCCCGATGGCCTGTACCGTTTCCAATATCAACACTTCGCTCTCCTGTTTGTGGATTCCCGTCAAACATGTACATAGGGAAGTGCTTATTAGCGTCGTAATAATTATGAAGGGCCAGACCGTGCTGCTTGAGATTGTTGGAACATGAAATACGGCGGGCTGCTTCACGTGCCTGTTGAACAGCAGGAAGAAGGAGCCCAACAAGGACACCGATAATTGCAATGACAACAAGGAGTTCGATCAGGGTAAAACCCCTACGATAGTTCGTGTTCATAATTCCACGTTCCCTTCAAAATTCCCCAAATGTAAAATGCAAGAAAGAAATCGGAGTTTGAAAAATCTGCCTCAACAGATCAAGCATTTTTCTTCAAAACAAAATTGTTTTGGTATAGAAAGCTTTCGACTTGGTACAGAAACCGCACTGCACTCAGTTGCATGTGATCTGAAGACAAGCCTCATGTGGACGACAGTGTGATCAAACAAACGGTGCAATTAAATCAAATGATTTGCTATGCCGCTTCGGTTGAATCCAGAGGATTCCCGGGCGGTGTTTCACCGAAGTAGTATTTCTTGGCATCCGGATTACTCAATACTTCTTCTGCTGTGCCATGGCAGAGAATCTTTCCGGCCCGCACAATATAGCTGCGATCTGTGATCGCCAATGTCTCGCGTTCGCGGTGATCAGTAATCAGGATTGAAATTCCATCATCTCGTAAACCCATGATAATTTTTTGGATTGAGTGGATTGTCACTGGGTCGATACCGGTAAACGGTTCATCAAGCAGAATAATCCGGGGTTCAGTGACAAGACAACGAGCAATTTCGAGCCGTCTCTTTTCACCACCTGAAATGTAATGTGCTTTCGACTTCCGAATTCGTGTGATGTCGAATTGTTCCATTAACTCTTCACTTCGGCGACGGCGTTCTTTGGCTGGCATGCCAATGAGCTCCATAATTGCCAAAAGATTTTGTTGGACTGTCAGTTTGCGAAAAACACTCTGCTCCTGAGCAAGATATCCCATACCACCATCTCGCGACCGCTTAAACATCGGCCACTTTGTAATCTCTTTATCATCTAAGAGCACACGGCCGCCATTTGGAATAACAAGCCCACACGTCATCCGAAAACTTGTTGTCTTTCCAGCTCCATTGGGCCCAAGAAGACCGACAATTTCACCTTGCTGAACTTCAAATGAAACACCATCGACAACGCGACGACGTCCATAAACCTTCACAAGTCCTTCAGCTTTTAGCAGTGACATGTCCCATCCTTAATTTCACTTCTTCTACATCCGCAAATCAAACTTTCAGATCTAACGGATGAACTTCATCCTCGCGAAGTTTGGCCACGAGGGCAATCGCAACTCTCCAAGTACAGGAAGAGTAACGGTTATATGGCGGGATGCGGGCACCATATGTGGCCAAACAATCGATATTGCACGGCCCAGAAGGAGTCGGCGATCAACATAATGGACGTCAATCCAGAGTCGCCCATCTTTACTGGCAGCTGAATTATCTCCCAAAACAAAGAATTGATCNGACTCAAGTGGGAATTCAAGAATGGGTTCATCCCGTATTTCACCTCGGCGACCAAAACCCACAGCACCAATATAAAAAATGTCCCGAAGTACTCTGATTGAGGAAACTGTAACAGCAACAGGTGTATCTTCTGACTTGACTGTAATGCCAACAGGCGCAAGGTCTGATGGTACAGTCGATCCCGGCTTAACAACTTCGAGAACCGGATCACGAATCGACTCTTTGTTAATNTCAGCATCCCAGAGGACTGGTGTTTCTGTTGGCATGATCTTTTTNTCTACAAAAAGCCTCAGTTCATNATCCACATTTGTGAACATCACTTCCCACGAACCTTTTCCCCGAATCGGAGTTGTCGCTTCTGCTGTGACACCACTTGCAGCTACGAGGGTCGCTGTACCGTCGGCTAAGTCAATCGAACAAAAATGCTGCTGACCACCATCAACNAGATCAAAGATGATGCGGCCATTGTCTGACTTACTTTCAAGAATACATTCAACAGCCAGATCACCTACCCAATGACCACCCTGACTGATCGCGTTATATGCTTGAAAGTCTTTGACAAGTGCTGGCTTGGCATCTTTACCAACGCTCATCCCGAGCCGAACTTCTTTCCAGTCATCTGCCGTGGGATTAAATCGCTGATACCGAAGACTTGCTGACTGTCCCGCAGAACATGTTGTTGTAAATTGCCGCCGGCTCTTTTCAGGCTGCCACAGACCTGTATCTTCCCAATCGGCCCAGGCAGAAGGCCAACCTTCTTCCTGAAGAAGAGGCGCCGGAAAGTTACTGTCGTGAACAACCTGTAACATAGCCTGCATTACATGCGGTGGTTTCCTCGCAATCNTAGCTGGTTGCCCGTCACGACTTGTCCAGATGTCTCCCCCAGCAATACTCACCAATTCATTTGGCAATCCGACAAGCCTTTTTATGTAGTTTGTATTTGCTCCNTCAGGATACTTGAAGACNATGACATCCCAACGGTTTGGCTCTCGAAAGTCGTACGCAAATTTATCAACGAGGATCCGGTCTCCGTTGTATGACGGATAGCGCGCATCATACGTCACACTCGGCCCCTCACCCTCAATCAACTTCATCACGTTTCCGCAATTTGGGCAGGTCGCTGAAGCTATCATCTTGCCAGCGAGTCGCATCTGAAGCACCGACAATTTTCCACCCGGTGCTTCAAGGCTAGCAATCTGCTGCTTTGCCACTTCTCGCTGTTGAGGCCCTACAGATGAGTCATCAGCCAAACGTCGGAGCCGATCAATCTCACGATTCACTCGACCCAATTCAGTTCGAAATGTGTGTGATTGATCATCCTCTTCTCGACTGGCTCCAGCCTGAAAGTTGAATTCACACTCGCTGCAATCAAGATCCTTATGTCGACCCATAAGTGTTGGGGCCNTGGAACCAGTTGGTATCACAAAAGCCTCTGCCTCAAATGCACGAAACAGAAGGGCCAGCGTAAAAGCTATAACGAGAGACTCAACGGTTTCTCTTCCAAAGCCAAGTGGCCCACGAACAACATCGTGTTCAGTTGGTCCATCCACAGACTCCTTTGAAATAGCTGATGCCACCGGTGGGCTCTCTTTGCTTTTCTCATTGACCATCGTTGCATTATTCCTTTGACTGCGACTCTATCGACTGTTCAACCACCCGACGTATGTCATCATAGGAAAAAGATCTTTTAAGTTTTTCACTAGCATATTCATCGTCAAACTGTTGTATTAGCGTACCATGACGATCCCAGACAATGACAACGGGGACACTCGTAATGTTCATTTTTTTATACAACGCATCTGCCTCATCACGATTGAGGAAGTTCTCAATATCTCCAGCTGAAACCTGCTCCAAAAATGTCTTCACTGGCGGGAGCACGTCTTCGGGTTCACCAAAACCTTCATAGTCAAATGAGAGCGAAAGACAGGCTACTGTATCACCGTAGTCTTTTTTAAGCTCAACCAGCCCAGGAAATTCTTTAATACACGGTGGGCATGATGTACTCCAGCAATCGAGGACAACAACCTTCCCTCGATGCGAGTCAATCCGCTCCACTATTTCAGAATAATCCGCAATGGCAACAGACACTGTGGCCGGCTGTTGAACNACGGCCTGTGGACCGTGATCAGATGGGTCATCATTCGACCATTCGCAGCCAGCAATCAAAAGTACGCCGACAAACAGCATCAGCCGCTTTAGAAATTGCACGTTTCGTGTCATGCTACAAATCATGTCATTGCCCACCGGACTATCGTTTGAACATATTCGACATCGACCGCCACACCACTTGGCTGGTCCTCGAGAGCTGGTTGTCGCCTGCCCTGCTTTTCGCAGCAAAGTAAATCTTTCTAACATCGTACGAACCTGTGGATGTTTTGGCATCCGTCGCTTAATTACCTGCGGTTCTAGCAAGCTCGATGAGAAAATTGCCCGGGACGCGGCGCAAGAGATTTCAATCGAAGTTCATCGGAGCCTGTCTCCAGTCCTTGATAAATTGAAGAACTCTGGATGGGAGTTGGTCGGTCTTGAGCAGTCGACCTATTCTGAGTGCCTTTTTTCATTTCCGTTTGTAAGCAAGACTGTTCTTGTCATTGGGAATGAGCGGCTTGGCATCGATCCAGAGATCCTGAGCCGACTCGATCGTGTTGCAGAAATCCCTATGGCCGGACTACCTCATAGCCTGAACGCGGCAACTTCAACTGCTGTAGCCATCTACGAATATTGCCGGCAATTTCCAAATGGGACGCCACAATCNCCGTTAGGTGCAGGGTCATGACTCTGGTTATTGGCATCGACGAGGCGGGGTATGGGCCAAACCTTGGCCCACTNGTTATCGGTGGTTCCTCATGGCAGATAGATGACTTACAGAGCAATCAGTCATCCACAGACGTGGCAGAACATTTTCTAGAATTACAAAATGATATTCAGGATGACTACCGTGCAGGACAAGGACCACCTTGGGGTGATTCGAAGAAAATATTTACTCGGAGGGGCACAAAGTCTGAAACCCTTGAACCACTAGAGCGAGGTGTTTTCGCAGCAGTTCGCATTGCAACAGATACACTGCCAGCGACCAGTGAGCACCTGCTTTCGTTGCTTACGCTAACGCCACCTGATGATTATGATCTCGCCTGCTGGAAAAAACTCAATACACTGAGGCTACCGCTTGCAACAGAAGTGCCAAGGGCGATTAAAGAATCCGATAAGGCGGCCAGACAATTACAGAACCACGCTATTCGATTGACTGGTCTGGCGTGTCGATGGATATTCCCAGAAACATTCAATGCTGCACTCAACACTGGACTGAACAAATCGGACATCCTGTCACAAACATCTCTGCAACTTGCCTTTGATCTTCGTAACCAGCACCCTGACTCGCCCGCTGTTATCTGGTGTGATCGGCATGGTGGCCGTAAACGGTATACAGGCGTTGTTTCGCACTGCTTTGATGCTGCACGAGTTGAGCCATTATCAGAAACAACGCATCACTCTCATTACTATATTCATGACTGTGAACATCCAACATCTATTCATTTTAGTGTAGGCGGTGAATCTCAATTGCCTGTTGCTGTTGCAAGCATGACGGCGAAATACACACGTGAACTCGCCATGGATGTATTTAATAAATTTTGGACAGATAAGTTACCATCGCTCCAGCCAACTGCTGGCTATCCAGTAGATGCCCAACGCTGGTGGAAAGAGACAGAGAAAAATCGCCGTGGCATGAATATCAAAGACGATNCCCTCTGGAGAAAATCCTGATCTTGCTCAAAAATGATCAGGACTTCACACTTATTCGATGCACATGTTACCAACACAACTTTACATTATTCGTCATGCGTGGGCCGAAGAGTGTGGNATCGATCNAGATGATTATGATCGTCGCCTGACTAAAAAAGGTCGCAAACGATTTGAAAGGTTCGTTCGCTATATGCAGGATTTTGGGCTGGAGATTGATCTGGTCGTTACTAGTCCATTGGTGCGAACACGTGANACAGCAGAAATCATTGTGGATACACTCAAGACTCCTCGTATTGAAATCCATGACTCGCTTGCTCCCGGNTCGCACTGGCAGGAAATTGCGGAATGGACCACTGAAGAAAACGTGCCCAAGGTAGCCTGGGTAGGGCATGCTCCCTGTGTTGGTCGACTNGTTGCAAGGTCGATTGGGGACAAGAACGCTGCTATTCGGATGCAAAAAGGGGCTATTGCCTCAATCTGTCTCGAGAATGGGTTCAGTCAACCAGGAGAACTGCAATGGCTTGTCACAGCACAAGTCATTGAAGCAGCGCTCTAGCTGTCACATACTTTAATTTGAAGATACTGAATCAATATGTAACGATCTCAAAGAATGCTTCTTTTTCCTTGATGAGGAATCGCATCATGAAACGACGAAAGAACTCTCACGCAAAAGTCCTCTATTTGATCCTCTTCATGGGCTCAAGTATTTGCTGTACGGGATGCTCTACGAAAGAACCGCCTCCGAGTGAAGTTATTGAAATTGAGACGATTGAAATTCTTGATCTCAATAAGAAAGACGGGGCATTGGAACCCAGTACTGCTGAAAAAGAAGTTGATAAAGCTCGCTCTGCTAAACAATCAGCTGACGAAGCAAAGGCTGCTGCTGATCGAGAAATAGAAGCAGCAGNAAAATCAGTCTCTTCGTCCGACAAGCCACCTACTGGATCAGAAGAGCAGCCTGCCAGCNCAGTAGAACCCGAAGCTGCTGAAAAAAATGCACCCAAAGAACCTCCCTCCGATGCCAGCAACTAAATCACCACACCTGCTTATACCGGCTGCCGATATATCAGGACCTTTGTTTGTTGGGATTGATCTAGGTGGTACCAATATCAAAGCTGCACTGGTTGATGACCACGGCCAAATGGTGGCATTTCATACTGAACCGACGCATGTCCAAAACGGTCCGGATGATGCTGCCATTCGCATGGGTCATTCTGTCAACCTTTTGGCACAGTGTGCTGGCCTTGACCGTTCNGATATAGCAGCCGTTGGTCTCGGAACTCCTGGCCCACAAGATCTCTCGACAGGCGTTTTGCTCAAACCTGGCAACTTTCCTGGCTGGGAAAATTTTCCGGTGCGTGACCGTGTTGCAGAACATTGTGGTCATGCAGTCACATATGCAAATGATGCAACCGCAGCTGCCTACGGAGAATTTTGGGTAGGTTCCGGACGAGATGACACAAGCCTCATCCTCCTGACGCTTGGCACAGGAGTTGGTGGTGGCATCATTATTGGTGACATGACTATTGAAGGCGCACACAGCCATGGGTCAGAGTGCGGACACATAATTGTTGACTCCTCACCTATAGCTCGCATGTGCCCATGTGGGCAATCAGGTCATCTTGAAGCCTATGCAAGTGCTACAGCACTCAAGGCGATAGCGTCTGAACGAATTCATGATGGCGGTACCGGAACTCTTGCCGATGCAGTCAACCAGGGAGAACCATTAACACCTATTCTTATAGGAAAACATGCCGAACAAGGTGACCAACTCGCAATGAGCCTCATCATGGAAACGGCTGATTGGCTCGCAATCGGGATTGTGACACTCATGCACACGATTGATCCATCAGCTATCATCCTAGGAGGAGCAATGACGTTTGGCAGGGATGAACACCCCGTCGGACGAGCATTTCTTGACCGTATCGACACATCTGTTCGCCGCCGTACATTTCCAACACTCGCAAAAAAGACAGCTCTTCGATTCGCTTCGCTTGGTGGGAATGCAGGATCCATTGGTGCAGCTGGCCTTGGGCGACTCACCTGGAAACAACAGAACTCTCCAACGCACGCCTAAAATACTCATCATCTCACGGAAAGATTTCCTGAATGCCGTTCGACTGCAAGCATATTCGCAACTTTTCGATCGTTGCTCACATCGATCACGGCAAA
>NZNR01000102.1 GCA_002694955.1 Planctomycetaceae bacterium | reverse complement strand
TGACCATCCACCAATAGATTGCACCAAAGACACCTTCCCTTCGCTTATTTGAACCAAGTTCATCGTAATCACAAACATCTGAAATCATTGAACCCATAAGCGTAAAGAGCGACCCTGTACCGAATGCAACAAACGGACACGAGGCAAGTAGCCAATATGGATATTCTGGGTTATAGCCAATCCATTTCATTGCATACCCTAAAATAGAAAGTGAAATTGTGACCAAAAAAGTTCGTCGCTTTCCAATTTTTTCTGAAATCAATGCCGTCAATGGAATGACTCCAACAGTGCAAATCGCCGTCAGTGAACCCCATTGGCCATTTAACTGCCCAGCTGCCTGATTATCACCATTAAACAGGTAATAAATCATCACATACAGCGCAAACGAGATGCCCAATTGATATCCATTAAAAACAAGAAACGTTGCAGCACAAAGCTTTGCGAACGGCTTACATCGCACAGCCGTCACTAGGCCCTGAAAAAAAATAGAAAGGTTACTGAAGACACTCCGCCTCTCTACTGGCTTAGGTTCTGGAATATCAGCAATCCGCTCTCGGCAGAATAAAGCTGGTACGACACCAAGTATGACTATTGCTCCTCCAAACCAGATACCTAAAACACTTGCACCATGGACCTTATTTTCAAAACTCGACATGATCCACCAAATCCATGGAGCCCCAATCCACGCCAACTGTCCCGCTGTATTGGCAAAAGCATGAAGGCGTGTTCGCTCATGATAGTCAGGTGTCATCTCGTACCCAAATGCTACAAACGGGGTTGCGTACACTGTATACGTCAAAAAATAGAGAATCGAACCAAGCAGAAAAAACCAGAAATAGAATGCCTTTGTCTGTCCATCCGGGAACTGCCACATCCCTGCAAAGACAAGACCAGCCGTAATAGCCCCAAGAAAAATATATGGTCGTCTGCGGCCCCATCGCGAACGCGTATTATCCGACACATAACCCATCAGTGGGTCCGAAACTGCATCAAAGATCCTTGGAATAAACCCAATGATCCCAACGAGTCTTGGGTCAAGACCTATACCCAAATTAAGCACAACCATCATGGCCGGCATTGCAGCTGCTTGCAGGTTATTAACTAGCATCCCTGCGGCATAAGCAACTTTCTGACCAAGTGGTATCAGGTCGCTGGTACAAGCGGAACGAGTAACGCTGCTCATCGAATTGCTACTCTTTCACTTATTGAACTACCGAGCTGCTTGAAATCAACTTGCAGACAAAAGAGGCAGAACAATTTTTATATTCCGGAACTAATATCTGAGTGGAACCTCCAAACCCCCACACCAACCAAGCAGATTACTCTAGAAAATCTCAACTTTGCAAATACACCGTACTTTCTGAGAATATTTGAAAGCAAACAATGTATGCAATTCCGCTATTTCTTTAGCTTTTTCTTACGTTCTGATATTTTTTTAAATTCTGGCTCTTCTGACCTTGGGAGCCATCTACGTAATTTATCTTTAATTGACTTATACCGAGGGTCATCTGCGAGATTATGAAATTCATCTGGGTCACTCCGATGATCATAAAGTTCTTCTGCACCGTCCTCATATGTTATGAGCCGCCAAGAATGACTCCTTACAGCGTGATTTCCAAAATATGAAGATGTAATTGCTGGCCTGTCTCTTACTGTTTTGGAATTCTCAAGTTGGGGAACCAGGGAAATTCCTTCAAGTTTTTTATTCTCTGGAAGACTACATAAGTCAATGAGCGTTGGATAAATATCGATCAGACTTACCGACTGTTCACACGGGATATCAGGTACGATACCCGGCCCAGAAATAAGAAGTGGCACCCGTGTTGACTCTTCCCATAAGGTACGTTTTGCCCAATGGTGTTTTTCACCAAGGTGAAAACCATGATCACTCCACAGTACAACATAGGTGTTCTCTGCGTGTGGGCTCGCTCGAAGTGCATCAACTACAAGACCGACACATGAATCCACAAAACTAATCGAAGCAAGATAAGCTTGAGTTAAGCCTCGCTGCTTCCCGTACTTGAGAACTTCCTTATGGGTTGGAGCAACTGCGTAACTATTAATATTCAAGAAATTTTTTGGTACATCATCAAGATCCCAGCTGGGAATTTGCGGCAGGCTGATCGACTCAATGTCATATTGCTGAAACCAGCAGGGCGGAGCAAAAAGGGGCACATGTGGACGAAAAAAACCGACTGACAGAAAAAATGGGCTTTTCGAATCGCTCTGAAGAAAACTAACCGCCTTCTGCGCTAATTTGAAATCAGCCATTTCGGCATCTGCATCAGGGTATTGACCCCAATCCCAAGCACCGCTCCACTGCGAAGGCCTGTTCATTACATTTCGGGGACGTCGACCCTTTTCTCGTCCCAGTGATTGATCAATCGCATCAGCGAGCCGACCGGTGAATCCGTGATGAAGCACTTTTCCACCAGACAACGTGTAATATCCGTGATCTTTAAAATACCGTTGCACTGTTGGAACATCATCAAGCGCGGGTAATTCGTCATATCGTGGCCCAATTTCGTAACTACCATGCGTTGTTGGAGCAACCCCCGACATGACACTGACACGTGATGAAGAACAAACAGGCACGGCACAGTGTGCATTACTGAAGTTCCTTCCTCGCTTTGCGAGCTCATCCATGTTTGGAGTTGATACGTCTGGATGTCCCCTAAGAAAACCAGTCCAGTCATTCAGATCATCTATGCAAATCATTACGACATTCGGCTGCGCAGCACTACAAGAAGAATTGTGATTCCAAATGAGTTCAGAAAAACAACAGACAAGTAGTAAAGTGCAGCGATACATAGTTCTTCTCCGCATCGAACAAATGAGATTCTTACTTGATCGTGGAGACACTGAGTGGGCTTTCCTTAAGCACGCTGCACGAACCTACAGTGCGACAACAAAAAAACCTACATGCCCACCTGTAAGCAAAGGTTTAGCGACTTTGCAATATTTGGTTGTTCCGCAAATGCATCACTATTTTCAATAGAATACTTTTTTAACGCCTTGGCTAGCGCACGCGTCACGGCTTCGCTCCCCGGGCGTCCAAAGAAATTATGCAGTTCATCAGGATCTTGTTGACCATCAAAGAGCCAGGGGCGATCATCTACAGAAAGCACTAACTTATAGCGTGAATCAACTACACAGATCCAACTAGCCTTTGTTCCTGCATTTCGGAGAAAGGTATATTCCGTTATCTTCTCAGAATTCCTATTGATTAGTGCTTTTGATAAATCTCTTCCCTGAAGTTCCATTGCTGGGGAATTGTGGCCCGCTAAACAAAGAAGCGTCGGTGTAATGTCAACGGTACCAACCGGTTGCTTATAAACGAGCCCGGCAGGCAAACTATCAGGAAGTCGTATAAGCATTGGAACTCGTGCAGACCCTTCATATGGATTTCCTTTATTGAGTCGATCGTGCTCATAACAAAGATCACCATGATCTGAGGTCATCATAATTATTGTTGAATCGAGTTCACCATTCGCTTCTAAAGCCTGAAATAAGCGGCCAATATTATCGTCAAGGCACTTCACCATACCAAAGTACTGTCTCATCTGATCAGGACGAAATGTTGCATGCCCTTTTTCATCCCCCAACCACTTTGGCCCGGGTACATCATCCAGGCCATACGTCCTTGGCGGCAGGAACCGTAGATGATCAAACATCGCATCGTATGGACTACGTACGGTATTGGGACCATGAGGATCGGGATAACTCACAACGGCAAGAAACGGGCTGTCTTTGGTTCCATTAATAAACTCAATACAGCGATCTGTAAGAAAGTCTGTGGAGAATGTTTTCTCATCAGCATTATCAAGACTATAAGAGGGATCGCCTTGTTTACCTCGAGAAGCCACCTCGGCACCGGTCTTGGTGAGTTGAAATTTTTTCCAGTGTCCACGATTGAACATAAACTGTTTATCGACAAAACCACCGTCGATTTCAGGCGACCATTCCGGCTTCCCTGCACCTCCGAGATGCCATTTTCCAATAAACCCTGTTTCGTATCCCGATTCATTCAGTATTGAAGCAAGTGTTGGAATATCTGTTCTAAGTTTGCAATTATTTGTTGGCACCCCGGTATTCTGTGGATAGAGACCGGTAATCATCGCCGCCCGACAGGGTGAACAGACCGGCGCAGTTGCATAGGCTCGAGTGCAGATCACCCCCTCGCTCGCAAGCCTGTTGATATTAGGTGTCTTAACAATGGCTCCAGGCCCCCACATCTCAGCCTGTTCTTTGGGCAAATGATCTCGATAACAGCCAAGCGTTCTAAAGTTATGCTCATCTGTAANTATNAGCAAAATATTTGGAGACTCTTCGGCTCGTACCGCNTGGAAACTANNCAGTAGTANAAAGACAGTCAAAAATCTCATANCGCCCTTTTTTAAACACTTCTATTGAAACTGATCTGTGTATCCTTTTTCGAAAGACCCCACAGCGAAAAAAGTACCGTCTTGAATAAACTTTACCATCACAATCTTTTTGGTTGAAATGGCGTCAGAGGAATTTTTCCAGATGCACGTTCATGTAATGCCTTACGGAGTCGCTCTATTACAGCAGAATTTCTCGGATCTGGATCAGCAGCTAAGTTGTGGAATTCCATTGGATCAGCGTGATGATCATAGAGCTCTACCCCGGCCTCTCCCTCAGCCCATTCTGTATACCGCCAACGACGATCGCGAATACTGCATCCCATGACTGGTTGTGGCAGACGTGCGTCTGCAGGCCGTAAAACTTGTGTCACCGCATAACCATCCCATGGCATGAGTGGGTCAGCTAAAAGTGGGCTCAAGTCCCGACCAGGTAATCCGCTCGGTGAGNCTACTTTTGCAAGAGAAGTAAGGGAGGGATANATGTCAATAAACTCAACTACTCNCCGACAAACCTGACCGTTTCCGGCCTTATCTGGAGCCCGGATAATCAACGGTGCACGTGCCGACTGCTCAAAGAGAGTGCGCTTCTGCCAAACCCCAAGATGATCCCCAAGATGATATCCGTGGTCACTCCACAGCACGACAATCGTATTATCAGTGAGTTTGAAATGATCGAGGGCATCGAGCAGACGGCCAACTTGTGCATCAACAAATGAAACACAGGCGTAGTAGGCCTGTGTTGCCTTGATCAAGATGTCCTTCTCGAGTCCGTAATGTGGTTCTGAACAATTATGAGCAAAGGCTGCGATCGGTATATCCTCGCGATCATCCAGTGGGGCATACGGAATCTGTAAGTTTGCATTTGAATAAAGATCAAAATATTTCTTTGGAGCTATGTATGGTGTATGTGGACGAAAAAATCCAACAGCTAAGAAAAATGGGCTCGACTTATTTGTATTCATTATTTGTATAGCTTCTGTGGCGATCATGCCGTCTGTCTGCTCATCGTCATTTCCTTCTGCCGCGAGCCAACTGAGTGCTGCTGAGATTTTCTTATGCGGTTCTGTATTAAAAACCAGTTCCTCTTCAGCGGTATCTCGACCTTTCGGGTTGACCACACACATCCAAGACGGCGGATCATCAAGGCCGTTGGTTCCTATTGACGCTGGAACGTTGTAGTGAAAAATCTTGCCCACACGGGCAACATAATATCCAGCCTGCTGAAATGCTTGAGGCAGCGTGATGACATCTGGAATTTCTTCCCTGAAGTGTCGATCGAGGTCATAGACTTTTATCTGATCTGGACGGAGACCAGTTAGAAGAGAAGCCCTCGTTGGATTGCATAGTGGCAACTGATTATAAGCCCGCTGAAAACATACCCCTGTCGCTGCGAGCCGATCAATATTTGGTGTCTTCGCCACTTGATCACCGTAGCAACCGAGTGTGCATGCAAGGTCATCTATAGCAATAAACAGGACATTGGGCTTCGAGACCTGCTTCAACTCTGCACAAGGAGCAGATTCGCATATCAAAAAAAGGAGGACGAGGAGTGTCCATAAAAATTTTAACAAAACGCTCTCCAATGCGGTCATATCTTTCCGTGCCCAGAAACTAATCTAGCAACTTTACACGCACGCAACTCAAAAAGCATCTCTTAAGATGAGCCGACTCAAATGATTGGGCCACACACTGCTGCCTAGATGAGCAAACGATAATCGATCAAATACACACCTTACTGGAAACAGCGTTTGATACATCTGACATTGTTAAGTGCGTTATAATACTGTCACTCAAGACTGGCTAAAGCATCTTCAACAACCACAAGTCCTTCGTTTAAATCTTCTTCACTGATCGTTAGTGGAACAAGAAAACGAAGGACATTTCCGTGGGTGCCACAAGCCATGAGGATTAATCCGTGTTCATAGGCATATTGAACAACTGCTTGAGCAGCAGCCTTGTCGGGCTGCTTTGTTTCTTGGTCAGACACAAGTTCAATAGCACGCATTGGACCAAGACCTCGTGTTTGTCCGATACAATTGAAGCGGTTGGCAAACACTTCGAGTTTTTGACGTAAGACCTCTCCAATCTGGCGAGCATGTGCGAGAACCGATGGATCTTCAAACCGATCAAGGACCGCATGCGATGCAGCGCACGCAAGCGGATTTCCGCAGTAGGTGCCCCCAACACCACCGAGCCCAACAGCATCAATCACCTCTGCCNGACCCGTTACGGCTGAAAGAGGAAGGCCGTTTGCTAATCCCTTCGCCATCACAACAAGGTCAGGAGTAACGTTCAGTTGATGACACGCCAGTAGACTACCCGTCCTTCCAAACCCAGTCTGGACTTCATCGAAAATAAGAACAACCCCGTGNTCATCACACCATTGACGCAACATCTCAAGAAACGGTGCCGGGGCCGGCACAAATCCACCCTCACCAGCAACAGGCTCAATAATGACCGCCGCAACATTTTGTTCACCAATCTGGGCTCGTGCCATCTCAGCAAACGAATTAAACACCTCTCGGCAGAAACACCGCTCGAGCGGACATTCAGATTCCTGTGGACACCNCCCCGGATCTCCTTGCACTCCAGGCCATCGATAAAAATCAGGGTATGGAGCTCGATATACCTCGGCCGGAAATGGAGCAAATCCACTTTTATAAGGATGAGCCTTTGCAGTAAGTGCCATCGCCATGTACGTACGGCCATGATATCCATGCTCAAACGCAATAACCGCCTGGCGACCAGTTTTCACACGGGCAAACTTAATCGCGTTCTCAACAGCTTCCGCACCAGAGTTTGCCAAAAATGTTTTGCAGGGAGCAGCTTTTGGTAACAGTGCATTCAGCCGCTCCGCGAGACGTATATACCCTTCGTACGCAACAACGTTGATGCTCGTATGAACAAATTTTTCAGCCTGTTCCGCAACAGCTTGCATCACTGACTCATCACGGTGACCAAGATTTGTGACACCAATACCACTTGAAAAATCCAAGAATGAATTACCGTCGACATCTGTAACCACAGACCCTTTCGCATGGGATGCGATAACAGGAGTAGTATGGAACGGTCCCGGCGAAACGTGTGCATGCCGCACCTTATTCAGTTCTCTTGAACGAGGACCTGGTATCTCTGTTTTCAGACAAATGGAAGGCATTTTTATAGCTTTCTAGAGTGAAATAGAGCCATGGGACCAAACCTTTATGTACGAAGGATATCCNTGTTTTGTTCCTTTCTTACCCTAATTTCACGCCGATCAGGACGTAGGCTCTAAAAAATCGTGCAAAGCGACACAAATTATATGCAGACTGGGCTCTTTCTTCATGTTTAAAGACTGCTTGTGCCTCCTCTTTTNGTACCTGTGCCTCGTCTTTTTAAAATGGTTCTCGTGATCTGACTTCAGTTAAAAATATACAATTCATCCAAAAGCGTAGGTGCTTTCGCCAAGACCACGTAGACTTACGAAGTTAGATTGTGTTGGCCTGTATTCCGTACACGGAAGATGTCGTTTAGTTTTCTCACACCCCGAGTCAACATCGCAGACAGACTCTTTTTTCTCCAAATTTAAAATGAAAAATCTCTTGCCGGCTCTTTTTCTCATTTTCTTTCCATGTTTTGTGAGTCAAGCACCAATCGCTTTTTCCCAAAACCTAACGGATCAATTACTGGACCAGAACAGTGGTTCTCTTATNAGTCAAATAAAAATGAGGGGTGATCCCATTCGTGGTGGGGTTTTATTTCACACATCGACTACAGGGTGCGTCAAGTGTTACTCTGCTGGAGAATCCCCCTCCCCTCTTGGGCCAAAGCTTACCGATATCGATCCTTCGATTTCAGATNCTTANCTCATCGAATCCGTCCTGAAACCATCTCAAGTGATTCGTAAGGGATATGAAACCGTTTCGGTCCTTACAACAAAAGGCCAGCTAAAAACTGGGATACTCGTATCACAGAACAAGACACAGATTGTTCTCCGTGAATTAACAGACCTTCTGCACCCTACAACTATCCCACAAAGTCAGATTGATGAGATTGAAAAAACTTCAGTATCAATAATGCCACAAGGACTTATTGATAGCCTGCAAAGTGAAGGTGAATTTTATGANCTCATGCGATATGTCTTAGAAGTGGTACNTGGCGGTTCACGTCGTGCCAGTGAACTGAGACCAGCACCTGAGGATTTGGTTATCCAAGATGACTCCATCGGACTCGATCATGCAGGCATTCTTCAGCGACTTGANAAAAAGGACCTAAAAGCAGGCAAACGAATCTATCTCAGCCACTGTAAAAACTGTCATGGAGAAGATGGTAACAATCCGACTTTTGCCCTTGCTCGGGCATTTGGCACTCAACCTCTNAAAAATGGCTCTGATCCATACAGCATGTTCATGACACTTACCAAGGGAAGTGGGCTCATGGCATCGGTGCAATACCTTTCACCAAAAGAGCGATATCAGGTTATTTACTACATTCGTGAAACGCTGATGAAACCGAGCAATCGACACTTCGAGGCCGTTGATTCNTCCTACTTGGCAGGTTTGCCGAAAGGCACAAGCCTTGGCAAATTTGCTGATTTCAAACCCCGCGACTTTGGCCCTGCCCTTGGTTCTCAAATTGGAACGCACGTAAACAATGCGCTCACGATCAAACTCGATGACACAACAACGGCAAGCTATGACCTTCACCGCATGAAACTTATCGGCATCTGGGAAGATGGCTTCCTCGATTTAAGTGGCACTCATCACTATCGTCAGCGTGGTGAACAAATGCCNCAGATAGAAGGCACCTTACTACCTGGTCTTGATGAATGGCGTTGGGCATATGCCGGTTCTTTTGACGAGCCTGATGCAATAAAACCACCCCGTGGACCACTCGATGANCAATTCATGCGGTACGAAGGNTACTCACTCTACGATAACGATGTTATTCTTCGCTACACGATCGAGGGTCGATCCATTCTAGAATCATTGCACAACACACCCACTAATCATGGGCCATGTATTGAACACACTCTTCATATTAGTCCCGGATCACAACCACTTGAATTATCTGTAGCTAAATTCAAGAAGATCAGCGGTGACTCGGGAGTTTACAGACTCAGTGACTTGTCATTNGAGGGCTTACGAGGACAAACAAAAGAATGTTCAGCGATTATCACCGAGGTTTCGCCACAATCGCGGCTTGTCATTGAATCAAAACGTGCACGTGAACTGGACTTAGGCACGACAGAGAGAACGATTCTCGTTCAATTCAGGACAACCAAGTCAGGAACCTTGGTCGCCTCAGCACCTGAAAATGGAAAGTGGAAACCGGATGGAAAAACGCTATTTCTTCGCGGTGACGAACTGGTCTTTGATATCGGATGGGTTGGTGCCCTTCGTGGAAAAGCTGATGTTCGTGACGGAGAATGGCATGTTGCATGCGTAGTTGTTGGGAATGATAAAACNCAACTCTTTGTTGACGGAAAACTTCTAGCAACGCGTCAAGAATTTCATCGCCCGCCCGTAGATGGCCACGTCTTTAAAATCGGTTCGACCGCGACTGATTTTGGGGGTGACTTTGANGGTGATATTGGTTGGGTTCAAATTTACAAAGAAGCCATTAACGGCAAAGATCTTCTTGAGCTCACTTCTGGTGCACACAANNATTTTGAACCTCTCTTTGAATGGAATTCAGAAGAGCCAACAGAGCAGAATCAACAACCCAAAACAATCAACCGTGTGGCAGCAAGTGCATGTGGTGACACTGACGGTTTGGTTTGGGATGTGCAGAAGGATGGACGACTTGTGATGAACATTCCTGCTGGTGAAAAAAGCAGGGATATAAAAATTTCTGTAATTTCAGCACAAACCACATGCAATGAATTATTGAAGGAAATTAATAAGTCTGGCAATCAATGCCTTCCGTCTCTCACAACGAAGCTGTCTGGGAACTCTCGGCGATGGCCTGAGACCATGCAGGTCCGCGGTCGGCAAGGCGCTAACATCAACGGCTATGCCCTCGATACTATCCCCATTCCATTCAACAATCCCTGGAATGCATGGATGAGGACGAGCGCTCTTGATTTCTTTCCAGACGGACGCGCTGTCGTAACAACCCACGGTGGTGATGTCTACATCGTTTCCGGAATTGACGACTCCCTTACAAATATTCAATGGAAACGATTTGCTGCAGGACTCTTCGAACCTTTTGGAGTTAAAGTCTTGAACGATTTAATCTATGTCACATGCCGTGATGGAATAAAACGGCTCCATGACTACAACAGTGATGGTGAAGCCGATTTTATTGAATCATTCTGGAATGACGATGACGTCTCATGTGTTTTCCATGGATACAATTTCAATTTACAGGTGGATGATGAAGGGAACTTCTATTTAGCCAAAGCAGGGCAACACACAAATCATCATCGGCCAGGATCCATCATGAAGGTTCCCCCTCAGGGTGGAGAGGCCGAAGTTGTTGCATGGGGTGT
>NZNR01000101.1 GCA_002694955.1 Planctomycetaceae bacterium | reverse complement strand
AAGTGGCATGACTCGGTTCGAGCCCGCAGGCCAGATTTTTAGGTTCATCGCTCTCTAGCAACGAAGGTTTTCGGTGTTTTAAACGGCGTTGCAGTGATTTTGGGTCATTGAAGGAATCCAGAAGTCACCATGCTGCCACTGATTCGGTTAGACTCAAGGGAGATATTTTTGTTCACTGGAGGAACTGAAAATGGATGCCAAGTCTCGAGATAGGCTTATCACTCGCTTTGAAGCTTTTAGGGATAATGAGCCGATCGGACTACTTTATTCGGAATGGCAATGTGGTATCGAGCCGCTGGACCCAAAGCAGTTGCCAGAACCGTATGAATCTTTTGAGCAGCAGATTGCCTTCAGTTTTTCCCCATCCGAGCATCTCGAGTCATTGCTTATTATCAAAGGCGACGATTCAAATTTGAAGCGTCTTGTGATGTCGGTTTGCAGTTCGGCAGCAATACATTTCAAAAATGATCTTTTGAGCCATGGGTTTGAAATCAACACAAGGACAATGAGTGTGCCTTGGCTCTGGTCTTTGGTTGAAGCAGCAAGGCGACAGTGTCTGGGTGCCGAGGGTTTAGTTGGGGGGACGACATACTGCCAGTCGAAGCATGATAAGAACCTGACTGTTGATGAGCAGGAAGTCCTGGATGAATCTTTGGGCTGGTCTATGGCTGATTTTGTACCAAGGAGGTTCATGCAGTTGGAAAATATCGTTGAATCTTCGATCAATCTAATTTCCTATCTAGGCGAGAAACCAGAATCACCAAAGAAGTCACAGCTCAAACAAAAGACTGCTGATCAGTTGCTGCAGGACTTATACGAGGCTGCTCCCAGATTCTGCTGCGAAGAATCATTGAAGACGATTGCAGAAAAGCTTGGTTTGAAATCAACGGGATCAATTTCGGCTACATGTTTTTACAAAGATGTACTGAAGGGCAAGAGAGACTACTGCAAGTCAGCCATCGAACAGCGCAGGCAGGCAGAGAAAAGAATCCGGGCGGGCATGCCCTATGTTGATGATAAGGAAACTATTGACGCAGTTGATAAATCACTCGGTGAGTATTTCGAGCGGATAGCAGACGAAGTGCATCGAGTGGACGAAGGTCTTTAGGAAGCCAGTTGTACGATGCATTGAGGCGTAAGAGTGTTATGTCGTTGTCTTGGCGCACATATCTATCGTTGTTGGCCGCTGCTGTTATCTGCTCTGTCATGAGTTCACGATTTGTGTTCGGTCAGCCGGGGCAATCGCAGGAGCTTAAAGTAATAACCCATAACGTTTGGTATGGGTTTACACGAAAACCTGAGCCTCGTCACGGCGAGTGGAAGCAGTGGATGGCCCGACAGTCGCCCGATGTTGTTTCTCTTCAGGAGCTCAATGGGTTTTCTGCGAATGATCTTGCGGAGGATGCGGCGTCGTGGGAGCACTCATACTCGGAGATTCTCAAAAAAGGCGGGTTCCCGACAGGCATCACATCCAGATATCCAATTTCAGATGTTCGTCGAATTCAGGAAGGGTTTCACCATGGCCTCCTGCGATGTCAGATTCGAGGTGTGTGGTTTTACGTCGTTCATTTCCATCCATCAAACTACAAGAAACGCATCGAGGAAGCAGGCTTGCTCAAGCAGGACATCATGAGTCTTCCCGGTTAGAGCCCTCGTGTTCTCTTGGCAGGTGACTTCAATGCGTTTTCACCCGAAGATGCATACCAATACGAAAAAGACAGAAAGCTGATTTCTTTCTTTGAGCAACTCGACGCAACAAAGTCGTCGGCTCGTAATCTCAATCATGGTGCAATTGACTACGGGGCGATTGAGGCTGTTTTGGGGCACGGCTTCATTGATGTCGTTGCCAGTCAGCGATCTGCAGATAGCCCATACGTCGGAACGTTTCCAACGCAACTGATTGATGACAAAGACCATGGGCCAGATCGACGAATCGATTTTATTTTTGTGTCACCGAATCTGCAGGAAAGCGTTTTGTCTGCTGGGATTCTTCGTCATGCGACAACCGAATTGTTGTCTGATCATATACCAGTCGTGGCTGTTATCGATATGGCTAAGAAATGACAGGTGCTTGAAAATGCTTGGTCTCGTAGCCACAGCTACAAACTAAGCCATGTTCATGCTGGCCGCAGAAGGGGCTAACGAATCAGTGGCTAGAAATGTCAAAAAGAATCAGTAATAAGAAGAATCAGGCGGATGATCGATAACCGAAGGCGTCAATCGTCCGAGCGCGGTGAGAAGAGGTAAAAAACCACTGCACCCAATAAAGACACCACCACGACCAAAACCAAAAGCAGAGTCAAGCTCATGTCTTCATCATCCTGTGAAGAACCCTTCCCCATCCCCTGTACTGCCTGCACGCCAACAACACGTGTTTAATGAACACAAAGCCAAAGGCGGATTGGGTGGAGATGCCAGCTATCGACCGAATAAACCAGGTGGGGAAAATTGGATTCGGCCCGTTACTGTTTTAGTGGACAGAGCGAGAATCGAACTCGCGACACACGGATTTTCAGTCCGTTGCTCTACCAACTGAGCTATCTGTCCTGAACCTCAGAAAACCTGTCGATTGACCGACAAGATGCCGACGAACACCCCTATTGGTACGGTTGTTTTGCTTTGTTGTCAACGAGAGTTCCTGCCGCCGGGGCTCTAGGGTTTGGAGATCCAAATAGAATTGGCTCACGTGGCAGCGCGTTTGAGTCTGTCTCGAACGGCAGCCCATTCTGGCCCTGAGGGAACAATGTCAACAATCAGTCGATCGAGTCCACGTTGATCAACCGCGTGAAGTGTTGCGTAGAGGCTGCGGGCGTACGCGGCGGGATCAGTAGGCATTGGGATGACAAGCACGTTGGGTGAGGCTGCAAGCGTCTGAACNGCACTGTCTTCTGGAGTGTTGCAGAGCCAGCCGACTCGGTGCCCGTCTTNGATNATTTGTGAAATGATAGAAGGCGCNNTTTCNGATANNGTGAGTTGCGTTTGAGGTGCGTAATGCCTTGGCTGCATTCCCGGACTGCGAAGGACAGTATCAGCCACCCTGCCCTGCTCCGCCCCAACCGTTTCTGATTCGGGGATACAAANTTCTACACCAAGAGTTTCGGACAGTTGAACCGAAGAGATCGGACCTGGCCGCAGTATTTTTGGTGGGTTGACTGTGCAGTCAAGAACTGTTGACTCAAGGCCATGCTCGCAAGGCCCACTGTCGAGAATCATGCTGATTCGNCTTCCAAGCCCTTCCAANACATGTTGCGCTGTGGTGGGTGACACGGNTTCAGATCGATTTGCACTTGGTGCCGCTAACGGTCGTTTNGACAATTCGATAAGTTTTCTGGTGGCTATGAGGCTCGGGCAGCGTAAGGCGACGGTGCGTCCACCAGCGGTTACGATCTCAGGCACGGTGTCGGCTTTGGGAACAACGAGGGTCAGTGGTCCGGGCCAGAATGCAGCCGCAGCTTTCTGGGCCATGTCTGGCCAGTCACGTACCAAAGTCNGTGCCATNCNTTCATTTGAGACATGCACGATGAGTGGATTTGTTGCTGGCCTGCCTTTGACATGAAAAATTTGTGCAACGGCATCAGGGTCCAGCGCATCTGCTGCCAGACCATAGACAGTCTCGGTGGGGATCGCTACAAGTTGGCCACTAGCAAGCCTTNCAGCCGCTGCCGCAAGGGCGGCAGCAGTCGCTGGATCAGGCGTCAGAACGTCGTCCGGCCAATGGATCGTAGCGAGGATTGGAAGCGGTGGGCGATGTACGGGGACTGGTGTCATAGCGTTACCGGTTGCAGATAAAGGGAACTCCGAGCATGATGGCATCTTCAGGAGACTAGGCAACCCGTTTTTTGGAGCTTTTTATCAAGATGGCCAAACCTTCCTCAGACGGCTCACCCATTCCCGTTGTTGGAATCATAATGGGTAGTAAATCCGACTGGAAAACGCTCGAGCGAGCGGCAACCACACTCAGTGAGCTTGGCGTGCCTCATGNATGTGAAATCGTGTCAGCTCATCGCACCCCGCAGAAACTCACTGAATATGCTCGCACAGCTGTTGANCGAGGCTTGAAGGTTATCATCGCCGGAGCNGGCGGTGCGGCTCATCTTCCGGGGATGGTGGCAGCGCAGACACCATTACCAGTGCTGGGCGTTCCTGTAGAATCGGCGGTTCTACGTGGTGTTGATTCACTGCTGTCAATTGTTCAGATGCCGGCAGGCATTCCCGTCGGCACGCTGGCAATCGGGGGTGCTGGTGCCGCGAATGCGGCACTTCTTGCGGTTTCAATTCTGTCTCTGAATGATAAAGGCTTGAACGACCGTCTCTGTTCGTATCGGCAGTCACAGACAGATCGGGTGCTGGCTGATGATCTCCCTCCTGTTGTGTAATTCTTTTCACGGAAATGGAAGGTGTCTGCATGGATGATGATGCTGGCCAGTTCGATCCAATTATGCCGGGCGCACTCCTTGGAGTTCTTGGTGGCGGTCAGCTAGGTGCGATGTTTGCCGTTGCTGCTCGCCGTATGGGCTATCGGGTCGCCGTAATCACGGACACCCAGGAATGCCCTGCTGCTCGACATGCAGATCGGCTGCATGTTGGTAGTTACGATGATTCCACTTTTTTGGCAAAGGCAGCAGAGGGGCTTTCTGTTGTCACATTTGAATTTGAGAATGTTCCAGCAGCAGCCGGCGAGGCTCTCAAGGCTGCTGTCCCGGTTCGTCCTCATCCCGAGGTGCTTTTCACAACGCAGAGCCGTGAACGGGAAAAAGCATTTCTTGCTGAACGAGGTATACCGTGTGGTCGGCACATTGTTGTTCGTACCGAGGAAGAGTTGCGAAAGGCGGTTGAAGATATTGGTTTGCCAGCTGTTTTAAAAACAGCAGCTTTTGGCTATGACGGCAAAGGTCAGAGGATGCTGAAGGAAGCGTCTGGTATCCACGATGCATGGGTAAGCCTTGGTGAATTGCCCTGTGTTCTTGAGGAGTGGATAGACTTTCAATGTGAACTGTCGGTGGTCGCAGCCAGGGGGCTCAATGGTGCCGTAGTTGCTTTTCCAGCCATACGGAATGATCACGCGAACCATATTCTCGATGTGAGCTCATGTCCGGCAGATTTACCGGCCGAGGTGCTTGGGGAGGCAGAGCATCTTGCCGCGACAGTTCTCTCAGAGCTTGGTGTTGTCGGTGTTGCCTGCGTCGAATTTTTTCTCACAAAAGATGACAGAGTTCTGGTGAATGAGATTGCTCCACGCACTCATAATTCGGGCCACCTGACAATAGAAGCATGTCCCACGAGTCAGTTTGAACAGCAGGTGCGCGCGATCTGTGGACTACCGCTTGGTGTTACAACACCACTCGCGCCAGCGGCCATGGCAAACCTGCTGGGTGATTGCTGGCAGTCAGGGGAACCGCTGTGGGGTCGTGTTTTTGAGATCCCTGGGGCAGGTCTTCATCTTTATGGAAAGGCAGAGCCAAGGCCGGGCCGAAAGATGGGCCACATTACAGTTACAGCCAGTACAACAGACGAAGCCAAGTCATTGGTGCGGCAGGCTAGGCAAGGTGTTATTTCTCGGTGAAGCAATCCGAGACAGAGGCTGGCTCAGACAGAGACTGGGTTCACTGTGGCTTGAGTGAACGGCCCTTCCAGGACGTTTTGATTCCAAGGAGTCGGCGGCCAAGGGCAAACCACTGCACTGCCAGAAAAATGCCTACTGCGAGTGGGTGAAAGAAGGCGCTGCCGCTCGATTGTCGAAAACGATTGAGCGTAATTAATCGTGGGAAATAGCTCAGCGCAAGACTGACAACTATCCCGGTTAGTACAAGCCAGGATTGGCTGGTGCTTATGCATACGTAGGCCAAGAGAAGTGCTGGCGCTACTTCACCACCACCAAGCAGTAGTGTGAAAGGAATGATGGTTTTCGGTGCCCCGATTCCTTCCGTAGCATTCTTGGTAATACCTTGAAGGACGNCTCGGTTTTTTTCGTACATTCGGCACGATGCGATGTCGCTAGCATCAAAAATGTCTGTCCGAAGACCGGCTTTTCGGAAAGCTCGAGGAAGCATAATCCCATCGTGCAGCGACGACTTGATTGCGGCGTGTCCCCCTGCCGTGTAATAGGCAGACCGAGTTGTTATGAAGAGTTGTCCACAACCTGCCGCAAGTGAGGGGTCGTTTGAAAGTCGGCTCCGAGAAAGAGGTAGGTAGCCGAGCAAGACAAAGTGGATCAACGGCAGGAGAAGCCAGCCGGTCACTGTCGGTGTTTCCTGATGAGGGAACCCACTGCCAAGATCGACTTTTGACTGGTTTAGGAAAGTAACGCTCCGTGCAATAGCATCCGGCTCAACGGTTACGTCAGCATCAAGAAACAGAAACGTATCAAAGCGAGCGGACTCGGCTAGCTGGTAGCAGGCGTGTTGCTTTCCGCACCATCCTGGCGGGAGTTTTTTTCCAGAAACGAGTCTCACTCGTTGGTCNTNGTCANTCCATTTCGACACACGTTGCGCTGTCGAATCGGTACTGGCGTCATCAAGTACAACAAGTTCGAGTTCTACGTCTTGGCTGGCCAAGATGTTGCGAATAAAACCATCGATAACGTGTTCTTCGTTTCTGGCAGGTACAAGTACAGAAACAGGCTCTGAGGGTTCTGCCTTTGGGCTCGTGCAAAAAATTTTCAGGTTTTGCCACGTAAGGGCTGCAGGTATGGCNGCAAAAAAACACGCCGTCAGGGCGATNCAAGAGAGCACAACTTCCGNGTCGGTCACGATGACTCCTCTTCGTGTGCCGGGTTGAATGTTTTTCCAGAAAGTGTGGAGCGAATGCGTCGTATGATGTCGTACGCACCTCCAACGCCGACAGTGCCCGATGCCAGTTCAGTGAACGCGTCTGAGTTCCGAGCAATCGCGGCATCTCGTAGTTCGTCCTGCGTCTCTTCGAGTGATTTCTCAAGAATACGGTTCCATGTGTCCGCGTCTCGTTCAGTGTGTTGATCAATTCGGTGCGGGGTGCCAAAGGAAACGATCGCTTCGGGTAGCCGTTCGTTCCAGAATGGGTACTCAAGTGCAAAGGGAATGATTAATCCACGTTTNGCAACGGCTGCAGCGTGCCCNACTCCAGGCTTGATAGTGACGGGGCGGTGACGTGGGTCAACAAAATTTCCTTGAGCGGTGACCCAGAAAAACACATCTGGCCGTTCAAGAGCAGCTCTGGCAAGTCTCAGGAAACGAGCAGCTCCTTTCCATGAGTCAGGCTCAATTCCTAAAAACCCAATNTTTTCAAGGAAGGAGTAGCGTCCCAAGGCAGTTGAGTCGATGGGGCCATAGTTGAGTCGATCAGGAAACAGCTTTTGCGCAACCGANAGGAAGATCAACGGATCCCACCAACTTGGATGATTTGTGTAGAGAAGCACGGGCTGGTCAGCGACATCTGGAACGGTCGGTCTTCCATCAGATGGTTTTAAGAGTCGAATGGCGTGAAAGTGTCGACGGAGGTATCCGCGTACGTACCACATGAACCAGCCGTGTAAATGTGTTGCATATGGTGGTAGAGTGACGTCACGACGTTGCCGCGAGGNGGGATTTTCCAGAGTACCTTCTGGNCTGTTCACGATGCCACACATGGAGTCTGGTTGAGCGTTCCAATAGGTTCGACAATCTGGTCCTGGTCGACACAGTCACCCGCAATCCATCCGGACATNAGTACCATTGGCATCCCNGGCCCAGGGTGAGCAGATCCACCCGCCATGTAGAGCCCTTCAACATCAGGTGATCTGTTGGCTGGCTTAAACGCGCCAAGGAACCGTCCGTGGCTCGCAAGCCCATAGATCGCACCATCCAAAACATGGTAGCGATCTTGGATGTCCTGAGGTGTGAGTGCTTTTTCAACCACGATATGCTTNTCAAGATCTTCAAGCCCGGCCGTCTGTTTTAGTTTCTCGATGATGCGGTCTCTATAGGCAGGTAGCATTTCAGACCATTTATGGTGAGGTCGAAGATACGGGGTGTGGACGAGTACATAGAGAGACTCGCCGCCCGGCGGTGCTACTTCAGGCTCGGTNATNGCAGGAGCGCAGACATAACATGTTNGATCTGGNGCAGGTTCACCTTGTCGGTAGATGGCATCGAACTCTTTGTGAGGATCGTCAGAGAAAACGAAGTTGTGGTGGAGTAGTTGATCATATCGCCGGTCTAAGCCTAGGTAGAGGACAACCCCTGAACACGCTGGTTCGTAGTTTCTGCGTCCGAGGAATCGCTTTTGCGGTCGGCCATCGAGCAATTCCTGATGGGTGCGTACACTATCAGAATTACTGACAACTGCCCCGCCCCTGATGGTTTCTCCATCGGCTGTAAGCACGCCGACCGCTCGGTTGTTCTTCACAATTATCTGCCGAATCGCAGTGTTTCTTCGAATTTCAACACCGAGACTCAATGCAAGTTTTGTGAGGGCTTTGGGAACTGCGCCCGTGCCTCCTCGCGGGTACCAGACACCATCGTTTGATTGCATGTGAGCAATACCACAAAGAACTGCCGGAGAAGACTCTGGGCAGCTTCCGACGTATTGGGTGTAGTGGTCAAGCATTTGAGCGGCGCGGCTATCTGGTACGTATGATCGGACTGTCCCGGCTACGCTATGACCTGGTCGCATTCGCATGACTTCACGAAGCATGGAGATGGTGACACTTCTTTTGGGGTCAAACATGTCTTTGAGGCCACCAATAGATTTCCAGAAGAAAAAGTCATCGGATATTTTGTGAAGTTTCTTCGCTAAATCCATGAAGCGGGAATAGCCATCTCCTGCTCCGGAGCCTGGAGAAAACTTCTCCAATTCTTTTTTCATCAACTCAACATCAGCATGAAGGTCGAGTGTTGTCCCGTCAGTAAAAAAGCTGCGCCATTGTGGGTCAAGCGGGACGAGGTCAAGGGCTTCCTCCAAGGGTTGATTCGCTTCATCAAATATGCGTTTTAAAACAGCCGGGATAGTCAGGATTGTCGGGCCCATGTCGAACCGAAAGCC
>NZNR01000100.1 GCA_002694955.1 Planctomycetaceae bacterium | reverse complement strand
CCGGTCATACCGTCTAATGAATAAACGCTGTTTCTACATTCATTTGGCACCTGTCGTTGCTATCTTCATAGCACAGGTTCATTCGTCAGGACCTGCGAAAGCGGAAGAAACCGCTGGCGTAATCAAAGTCACTCAAAAGACTCTTGGAGGCCAACAAACACTATGCGGAAAACTTCTGGTAGAAGCTCAAGACGGCAGCCTTCTACTCGAAGACAACCAACAGGTGCTTCACGTTATTCCTGGAGAAGATGTTACCCATCGTGAAATCCTCGATGAACCCCAAGAACTGACACCAAAAGAACTAGGACAGAAAATCGTAGCCGAACTTCCAGATGGGTTTACATTTCTCACGACTCGACACTATCTAATTTGCTATGACACCTCGCCCGGATATGCCCGCTGGTCAGCCGCCCTACTTGAGCGGCTCTTCAGCGGCTTTCATGCTTTCTGGTCACAGTCTGGACTTGACGTAATACAGCCAGAACGACCCTTAATAGTCATTATTTTTTCTGATCGTAAAGACTATGAACGTGCAGCCAAGAGCGAGGTCGGAGATGCCTCCCACAGTATTGTGGGTTATTACAACCAACTGACAAACCGGATTACGACCTACGACATTACAGGAAGCGACTCAACGAATACCAAAGCGAGTCAGTCCTCTCACTCAGTTGGGGCTAAGATTTTGAAAAACCCTCGTGCTTCAAGCCTTGTCGCAACACTCGTTCATGAAGCAACTCATCAACTTGCGTTCAATGCTGGGCTACACATTCGGCTTTCTCCAACTCCTGTCTGGCTGAGCGAGGGCATTGCAACATACTTTGAAACACCCGATCTCACGAATTCCCGTGGCTGGCGATCGATCGGCGCTATCAACCCACCGCGACTAGAGTTGGTGGTTCGCCAATTTACACCAGGCCTTTTAACGCGGTTAATCACGGATGACAAGCCCTTCCATACCCCAGAAGAAGCACTCGTTGCCTACGCACACGCATGGGCCTTCGTCTCGTTTCTGGCAACCATGAAAAAAGATGCTTTTTGCTCATACCTCTCACAATTTAAGAGCAAATCGCCACTTGCAGAAGACTCGACAGCAGACCGACTGGCTGGTTTTAAAACTGCATTTGGCAAAACTCCAGACGTTCTCGAGCCGGAACTTATTCGGTACATAAATTCACTCGCTCGGCGAAAACGCTAATACTTGTCTTCGGCCAAAACAGCCAAACCCGTATAATTTGGCTTGATTTGGTGGCCTCTTGCCTTCGCCATCCGCATGAACCCTACAATCGTTCACTGGCTCGATCCCACGCGGAAATCTGGTCGAAGACATCACCGGATTGTGCTAAGGATAGTGTTTTTTTTCGATAGTCATGTTCGCAAATCGAGCCACATGAATTTCCTCAACAAAACAGACTGAACGATAAGAAAATATGGCTAAGAAACGAGAAGGTCCTGTTCAGGCTCTTACGATTGCGCTGATTATCTTTGTCATGTGCACCTTTGTTTTGGCAGTAACGACCTATGTCTTCTATGCCCAAAATGAAGATAACAAGGTTGCGAAGAAAGAGGCTGACAATGCAGCAAATGAAGCACGACAGAGCCTCGCAACAGCTGAGCAGGCCCAAAAAGACCTGCTGGAATCAAGAATTGGTGTTAACGAAGGCGACTCTATTGATGCCGTCGATAAAGAACTAGCAAGTCTCCAAGACAAGGTAAAGAAATACGGTGGCGATGGAAACACCACTCCAACATACCGCGGAATTATCAAAACGCTTGATAAGGCACTCGTGAACAAAGACTCCACGAATAAAACTCTTGAGGCAAACATTCGAGACCTTGAATCTGATCTGGCCGCATCGCGTGCTTCGTTAGATGAAAAAACCGAGTCTCACAACTCTGCCATTGATGAGAAGCAAAAAGAACTTGCCAGAGTTTCCCAAGAGAGCAAAAAGTGGCAGGACGAATTCACTGAAAGGTATCAGGCCTCCATTCAAGAAATAGAAAAAGAACGAGCTGAAAAAGAACGATTAATTGCCCTCGAAGATCAGATAAAAAAATTCATACTTCCATCATTGAGTGCTGAGTCACAGCAAAAGTACAAAGCAGCCCAAGACGACCCTGCATCACAATTACAGATAATTGCTGAGGAACTCAACGAACAGATAGCGGCAATTAAGAAAAAAAACCAGGTCCTCGGCTACATGCGAATTGCAGATCAACGAGTTATCGATTACATCCACTCGTATATCAAAAACAGTCTGCCGGAAGATCGTGTTGAAGGATTTGACGGAACAGTAGTTGTCGTTAATGAACTAGAACAAACCGTCGTTATCGCATTTCCTCAAACATACTCCCTTCGAATAGGAACTATTTTCTCCGTCTATAATCCAGGTGAACATCTTCCGCTAACGTCTTCAAAAAAGGCCCTCGTCGAAATAGTTTCTAAAGACGACAGCAAAAGAACTGCACGCGGCAGGGTATTGCGCGGCTCGAACTTTGATCCAGTCCTTAAGGGAGACGCCGTAGCAACTAATCTTTGGAGTCCTCTGATGCCTCTGCAAGTAGTACTTGCTGGCCACATACAGCTTGACCAAGACTCTGCAACCGACGACGAGGACTTGAAGGAATTAATCGAAAATGCTGGCGGCACTGTTACTGACCAGGTTAGTTACATGACAACATTTGTAGTTGACGCTGGAATGCCAAATCAGCAAGAACAAGATGACGAATATCGAGAACAGAAGCGGCAGCGACAAGCCATACTGGATAGAGCAAAAGAGCTAGGTATCAAAATCCTCAACACAGACAGATTCCTCGAAATGTTTGGTCTCGAAGAAAACTACTTCGACGCTGACCATCTTGTTACGCCCACCCCGTGACCACGGTGCATATCAGTGCCGGTTTCATTAGCAACTTGTTGTTGCGCACGACTAATCGTGTAATATTTTTCAATACCGGGCGCAGTCTGGCTGCTCAGTTCATGTAGGCACAAAACCTTCCTGCGTCTAACGCGAAAATTCTTGAGGATTACCACGATGCATAATCGCTCATATAGACAAAAAAAATTTGCATTACTTTTGCTCGTGATTGCTGTACTGCCATTTCTCTATCCAGCAGCACTCAACTCTGCCTCTGGCAACGATGCCTCCGGTAAAATTTTTGATGGCAAATCACTCAATGGATGGGAAGGCGACCAGAAACTCTGGCGAGTCGAAGATGGTGTACTTATTGGCGAGACGACAACACCATTAAAGCAAACGACTTACCTCATCTGGCGTCAAGGAACTGTTGACGACTTTGAACTTACCCTTTCCTACCGAATTACCGGCGGTAATAGTGGCATTCAGTACCGAAGCCAGGATCTAGGTGGTTTCCATGTCTCTGGATACCAGGCTGACATGGAATCAGGGAAAAACCATAGTGGGATTCTCTACGAGCAAGGTGGCCGAGGAATCGTCACAAAACGAGGTGAAAGAATCACTGTCAATGAGGCTGGGGGCAAAGAACACGGCCAGCCTGTTGGCACAAGCACGAATCTGCAATCTGCGATTAAAAGTGAAGACTGGAATCAGTACCGAATTATCGCTCGCGGCAATCACCTCCAACACTACATCAATGGATTGTTGATGTCGGAAACAACCGACAATGAAAAAGAAAAACAATCATTGAGCGGGATACTTGCCTTTCAACTTCATGCCGGGCAGCCCATGAAGGTTGAATTCAAAGACATTCATCTGAAACGTCTTCGGTTAACGGACGGCCGCAAGAAACTGCTTTTACTAGCGGGGCGTCCCAGCCATGCTCAAGGAGCCCATGAGTTTAGGGCAGGTTGCCTCCTCTTTCAAAAATGCCTCGACAAGTCAATCAGCGAGAAATTAGTCACATCTGTATACACGAATGGTTGGCCAGAAGACCCAACCGCTTTTGATAATGCTGATGCAATTCTCCTGTTTTCTGATGGTGGCAAGGGGCATCCTGTCATTCAGAGTAATCGACTTGCACAGATTGATGCCCTAGCAAAACGTGGCGTTGGAGTAGCGTGCCTTCACTACGGTGTTGAAGTCCCTAAAGAAAAGGGCGGCCCAGAATTTCTTAATTGGATCGGTGGCTTTTTTGAGACAGATTGGTCAGTCAATCCTCATTGGACGCTTATCGAAACAGAACTAGCCCAAAATCATCCTATCTGCTCCGGTGTGAAACCATTCGAGATCAATGACGAGTGGTACTACCACATGCGGTTTCGTGAACCCAATGATCAAGTCGTTAGCATCCTTACTGCCATTCCACCTGACAGCACAAGAGAACGGCCNGATGGCCCTCACAGCAACAACCCAACCGTTCGGTCACAGAAAGGAAGTCGTGAAGTTCTCGCCTGGGCTTATGAGCGACCTGACGGTGGCCGTGGCTTTGGATGTACCGGCGGTCATTTTCATAAAAATTGGTCAAACAATNACTTCCGTACTCTTATACTNAACGCACTNGTTTGGACGACTGGACTCGNTGTNCCTGAAAAGGGCATCTTGTCATACGTCTCAGATACTGACTTAACAAAAGACCTCGACCCCCCACCCCCACCACGAAAGAAGAAGCGACCAGCACGGCAACCTGTTCCTTCTTCATAAAACATTTCTGTCCATATATTTAAAAAGAAACAACTCACTACATTTTTGAAAAAGGAGCATGCACATGCCAAAGTTGACTGTTGATGGATTCGGTGAATTCGAAGTACCCGCGGGCAAACGCCTGGTAAATGCGCTGGTTGATGAGTGTGGCATTGATCAACTGCATGCGTGTGGTGGTTTTGGGCGGTGTACAACCTGCCGCGTTGAATTTGTATCTGGTGAGCCAGAGGCGATGACAAAAGCAGAAAAAGAAGTCTTGGAAGCACGAGATCTTTCGTCAACGCCTGGACTTCGCCTTTCATGTCAAATCGCCTGCAACGAGGACATGGAAATCAAGGCCATAAGTCGCCTTGAAGGATCCGGAAGAGCCGATGCAGGTGGCCGCCCAAGTGACGAAATCGAGCCGTCACCTGAATGGTGTTAAGCGGACCCTGCCAGGCCGTCCGGTCGGGAGAGCATGGATTCCTAACGTCATTATGAATCCGCAGATCGTACCAAAATCATCCATAGTTTTTGGTTGCACGATACACACCAAAGGTACAGTTATGAAATAAGCCGAAGCAGTTGCTGAATGAACTCGTACGACTCTTTGGCTGTTTCGTGCCACCTATGGCTCTGACGCGGCAACTCAACATGCAAACCGCCTCGATAGTCTGCAGTGCGCAGTTCATGAAAAATAGGTAGATAATCGATGTCACCTTTCCCTAATGGGAGATGTTCATGGCGACAAACGGTCATGTCATCTATATGCACATTCACAATACGATCAGCAACCTCGCGAACGGTAGCTGCCAGTGGCCTTTCACCCAAACATTCGAGGTGACCGATGTCTACCGTAAAGCCGAGAGACTTGGGTCGCCCCAGTCTCTCAAATAATTCTTCCGCTCGGGATACCGTATCAATAAACATCCCTGGCTCTGGTTCAAAACCGAGCACAACACCGCAACGAGAAGCATAGTCAAGAACTTCTCCAACACCGTTGGTTAGTTTCTGCCATAGCATTTCCTCTTCAGCATCAGAGTCAACAGCACCTGACCAAAGGGACACACAGTCCGCATTGAGTTCACCAGCCAGATCAATCGCTTGCCGTAGAAATTCGACTCTGCGCTTGCGATCATCTTGGGATTGGGAGAGAAGCGTCGGGTGGTGCTTTATTTTAGGATCAAGCAGATAACGTGCTCCTGTCTCGACAACACACCTCATCTGGGTCTCTGCTAGAGCAAGCTGCCAAGAATGAACCTCAGAGGCAAATGTTTCCTCATATGGATTGAGGATGTGTCTATCCGGTGTAATTGCAAGAGATTTGTACCCTTGCTCACAAAGTAGTGATAACGCATCCAGGGGATTCACATCACCAAAGCTATTTGTGCTGTACCCAGCTTTCATAGGACATCATACTCAAGTTACTGCTGCGATACGGCGACCAAGAACGAACCATACTAACAAAGCCAATACCGTTACAGCCCATTGTTCGCCACAGAATGCGAGCACAATTACTGCGTCAAGTGTGATAATTGACATAATCGCATTACCAACAGCCGCCTGCATGCGTTGCGGCACTGGGTCAACAATGGCTTGGCAGCACCGCACAAGAATTGAAACCCCCAGTACACACCACAGCGCGAGCCACGCTATAAGNCTACCTTCGATAAACCAGTGAGGGACAGCTGAGCTCCTCAGTTCCATACTTACCAGAGGTGTCAAACCAGCAACAAAGAGCCCAAGGAAAATGACTAACGTACCAATAATGAGTTGATTACGTTTTCCTATACCTACCTCATCACGAGCAAAAACTGTCACGCCCATCACATAAACACCCATTCCGCAAGGGATCATCCAGAGCGGTAACGACGGCGAACCAGCAACAACCATTCCAAGGGACCAGTTGAGTGCTCGACAGACTCCCATCAATAAAGGCCCTAGCCATGTGCCTTTTGCAATGCAGTTGTAGCAGCATATTGCTACTGTAAGCATCACTCCAATAATTGCAGGAGTTTGATCCTGAACGAACACNGAAGCAACGCATGCTAGAGCTAGTCCGAGTAAAAGAAGTACGACCGAGACAAATCGAGCAATTTTGAAAGATACACGCTTGCTCGGAAGAGGCCTGNCAGGACGCTCTTTTTGGTCAATCTGAAGATCTACAACATCATTTTGGACCATCCCGCCGGCATACAAACACAACGATGCTGCGATTGCTAACCAACCACCGAGAGAAAGATTNTCGAATCNANAGNACCCACCAACAANCAAAAAACCCGCCAGAGGATCTGCAATCGCTGTTGCAAGATTGGGTACACGTATAAGTCTCAACCAGCCAAGCATAAATGATAACCCGATCAGTTTTACAGGAGGCTACAACATATTCTGAAAATTCACTCAGCTTGAGGCACTACGATACCGAGCCAGTGCAGCTTGAAAAAATAGTCGCGACAGGCCAACAGAAAGGCAAGCAGCTGCAAAAGTCATTACAACCATTCCCCAAGATTCCCCTGAGAGTGGGCGAGCAAGAGTACCCGCAGGCACATTCACCACGAGCAAAATGGGAATGACAAAAGTACAGAATGTACGGAGTGGATCCCCCCACGGGCCTGAATATATTTCAGCGGGATAGCGAGAAAAATTGGTTATATAAAACCAAAAATCATACAAACTCTGGTTTCTACCCATCAGTATAGTTGCTGCTGCAAGCATAATGATAAGCCCGTACAAAATTGCCACACCACAAGCAATGAGCAACGGATAGAGGAGAAATGCAATGAGTGGTGGTGCAACAGGGAACCGAAGGACAGCCCAAACAAGCAGGCCAACCCCGACAAGGCCATTCGCCATCGATGAGAAATCAAATCTGTGCATCGAAAGCAGGAACTGGGCATCAAGAGGCCGCACGAGAACTGAATCAAGACCACCAGTTCGAACCATCTCTGTAAGTTCCGAAGCGCTTGGCATAAATAAAGTCTGCACAATTGCGTTGATAACTAGACCTGTAGCAACGAAAGCAAAAAATGGCTCACGCGACCAGCCACTTCCTCGACCTATCTCTGGAGTGAAGTTAAAGATTAATAAATAGAATGCTAGATTCATTGACATCCATCCAAGGCTGGTCAGACACTCAAGCAAGAAATTTGCCCGGAATGTCATGTCGCGAACAAGGCACGCCCGCGCAAAAGTGGAAAAGATTCTGATATATCGTCGCATGAACAGTGTTCCGAGAATTATCCGCCAAACCCACTATATCGTTTGGTACCGCGCCACCACACAAACCGGCAAGTTCCTATGGCGATTACAAGCCATACAATTTCAAGAAGAAGTCCTCTCACAAGTTCCCAACCTGTTATTTTTCCCAGCCACACGGCAGCTGGAAAGTAAGCGGTGTACTCAAACGGCAACAATCGCACAACATCTGCGAGGCTTACTCCGCTTATCCCTGTGGGAATATCTGCAAGCATATCGATTGGAAACATATGCCCCGAAAGCAGATACTGAAACAACATATAGGCAAAAATAATACTGGAAACTTCAAGAAACCAAAATGCAATCATTCCCAAAGTTGCCTCTAAGAAAAATCCAAGCAGGAACGAAAGCAGCAACGATAAAACGTAGGCAGCGATTGTAAGACCATCAGGTGCTGGAGGAAAATAAGCACGGCAGAAAAATAAAACTGCAGCAAACGGAATGATTGCCACGATGTAGTAAACAAGTTTGTGAGCGACACGAGAAGCAAGCAGAAACCCGATATAGTCAACTGGCTGAATCAGATATTTCTTCACCGATCCATCGCGAATACAACGAGAAATACCTCCTGCAAGACTCGGCATGCTTGAAAAAGCTCGGGTAACCATCGTGAGCAGATAGTACGCGACGATATTGTCACGAGAGTAACCTGCGATATCGGCTCGGCTCGAGGCAGCAAAAACAGCCGTCCAGAGAAAAACCTGAGTGACAATCGGCAGGAAACGCATCAGCGTACCCAACGCAAAGTCGCTCCGATACGCAAGCCGCTCTTCGAGGCAAATGGTGAGCATTCGCCACCATGACCGAACTGCTGGAAACCAACCACAGGACGATTGTAAGACCTCGGGATTTACAGCCTCACTCATACTGCTTCAACTTCCTGTTTTGCTTCTACATCCGCCTGTCGATTTGCCACCCCACGAAACAAATTGGCAACAATTTCTTCCAAGGGGACGTCCTCTACAGAGACATCTCGGACTTGTTGGCTCGCCAGCAGTTTTGGCAAAGCATCTGCTATCCGTGATCGGTCAATTCGCAAGGAGACACGAGGACCATTGACTTCGCACGAGAACCCAAATCGCTCTATTTGCCCAGCGGCGGGAGGACTCTCAAGATCAAGTGTCACCACCTTATGCGACGTAAACTGATCAACGATCTGCTCAAGTGAACCGTCATAAAGAATAGTACCGCCCGTAACAACCACCACTCGCTCGCAAAGGGCAGCAACATCCTTCATGTAGTGCGTCGTCAAGACAACCGTGACCGACCGCTGCTTTTGAATGTGCCTGAGAAACTCATGGATTGTATGCTGTGCAACAACATCAAGGCCGATAGTTGGCTCATCAAGAAATAGCACCTCGGGTTCGTGAAGCAGCGCGGCAATCAGTTCCAATTTCATTCGCTCTCCGAGCGAAAGTTCTCGCACCGGTTGCCCAAGAAGGCGAGCTACCCCCAACATATCGACAAGTTCATCACGAATTCTCGCAAATCGAACCGGGTCGATTCGATAAATTTCCTGGTGGAGCCGAAAACTCTCTGCTGCCGGCAAATCCCACCAAAGCTGATTTTTTTGGCCCATCACAAGAGCGAACCGCCGCCGAAATTCGTCGGCTCGATCCCATGGCACATGGCCCAAAACACGGGCAGTTCCCTGCGTTGGCGTAATAATTCCAGAGAGCAGCTTTAAAAATGTTGTCTTTCCCGCCCCGTTCGGCCCAAGCATTGCGAGGAATTCACCTCGGCCAACGCTCAGATCCACCCCTCGCAACGCGTGGATTATTCTATTTTTTCGTTGAAAGAGACCGCGTACACTCGCCCAGAGCCCTTCTGGCTTGTCGTACACACGATATTCTTTGGCCAAACCATTGACCTCGATTACGCGGGCACTTTTTGTTTCACTGTTGTCGTACATATGCCGAAGTATAGGCCAAAACGATAGACTTGCCGCTCTGGAAACATTTACTGGGAATTTCCGCACGGGAAACTGAAATGTATCGAATTGGAATTGGTCATGACACGCACAGACTTGAGCCTGGAAATGGGCTCTGGCTTGGTGGGCTAAAAATTCCTCACAGCAAATCGGCCGTAGGCCATAGTGATGCTGATGTCCTACTGCATGCCGTGACTGACGCACTCCTCGGAGCTGCCACTCTTGGTGACATTGGTGAACTTTTCCCTGATGATGACCCAGAAAATAAAGATAGGCCGTCGAGCTCAATGCTTGCTGTAGCAATGGATAAAGTGCAGGGATCAGGCTGGAATATCGTGAATATGGATTGCATTATCTTTGCTCAAAAACCAAAAATCCTCCCTCACAGAGAGGAAATCAGGAGGACAATCTCTGGCTTACTGAGTCTTGATATCAATCAGATCTGGATCAAGGCCAAGACCGGCGAAGCTGTTGGACCGATCGGTGAGGAGCGAGCGATCGCAGCTGAGTGCGTCGTATTGCTCGAAACGCAAGCGGCATTCAACAAAACCTAAAAACACTATAGATTTTTGAAAAACCAGGGAGCCACACTGAAATATGGCGGAACTAAATCAATCCACTCAAAGCTTTCCAAACATTGAACTTTACAACACGTTAAGTCACCAGAAAGAGCAATTCAAAACGGTTGTGCCTGGCAAGGTCGGCATGTATCTCTGCGGACCAACAGTTTACAAGCCGAGTCACATTGGACACATGGTTGGTCCAGTTATTTTTGACACAATCAAGCGGCATCTTGTTTATTCAGGATGGGATGTCACTTGGATTGTCAACATAACAGATGTTGACGACAAACTTATCGCCGAAAGTAAAAGTCGCGGCATGTCGATGGCCGCTCTGGCCGAGGAAATGACCGCCGACTATTTGGATAACCTTTCAGCACTTGGTGTTGATGGCATCGATTCCATGCCCAAGGCAACTGACCACATTGAAGGCATTATTCAATTTATTGCAGGCCTCGTGAAAAAAGATTTTGCGTATCCAGCAGACGGAGATGTTTATTTCGATGTCGCCAAAGACGAAGATTATGGAAAACTTACAAACCGTTCACTCGAAAAAACGCAGGGTGAAGGTGCCGCAACTGCCAATAGAAAGAGGTCAGCCGCCGACTTTGCGCTTTGGAAAAAGGCAAAGTCTGGCGAGCCTTCCTGGGACAGTCCCTGGGGGCCGGGACGACCAGGCTGGCATATTGAGTGCTCAGCTATGAGCGAGGCCCTGCTCGGCAACCATTTTGACATCCACGGAGGTGGACTTGATCTGGTCTTCCCTCACCATGAAAACGAAATCGCACAGAGTGAATCACTCCACGACTGCCCTATGGCTACGTACTGGATGCATAATGGACTCATGCAGGCTGCAGGGGCATCAGGGAAGGTCGGCGGCCGTCCACGAGATGGCAGCGACACTCCTGCTGATCTAACAGCAACGAAAATATCAAAGTCCACTGGAGCTGAGCCTTTCCGAGAACTTCTTGCCCGACACCGACCGGAAGCAATAAAGCTCCTGCTCCTTTCAACTCACTACCGAAGCCCAATCCATTTCGGTGAAGAGCCCCTTGGAGAATCTGCTCGAGCACTCGAAGCATTTGAGAGGCTTTTCAACCGCTACGAAAGGCTCTGTGAAAAGTCGTACTACACTCTGCGCACACGCGATCGCCGTGATGGCAATGCTGCTATTGCCGAACTCGATGACACGGTACGTGAGCACGTTACAGCATTGCGGAATCGTTTCCTAGAAGCGATGGATGACGACTTCAACACTGCGATAGCTGTGGCTACTCTGTTCGACTTTGTTCGATCTATAAACAAATTCATCGACAGCAAGGGGCTTGAAAAGAAAAAAGAGATGCAGAACCTTGAAACCCTTGATGATCTCATGCACGTAATGCGCGAACTCACGGGCACTCTTGGGCTTTTTGTTGATCCACCGAAAGAAGTACCCACAGGTACTGATGGCAAACTGCTCGACTCCTTAATGCAACTGATTATTAAACTGCGATCTCGAGCTCGTCAGGCAAAAGATTTCGAAACAGCAGACCTTATTCGAGACACTCTGAATGAGGCTGCAATCCAGTTGGAG
>NZNR01000099.1 GCA_002694955.1 Planctomycetaceae bacterium | reverse complement strand
CTTCAAAGGCCATTTAAAGGGTCCATAGGATGGTTAAGCCCTTTTAAAGAGTTTTAAAGCTCTCCTAAAGGGTTTACAGGTTTACGGAGTTTGAGGGTTTTAGGTGTGTTTTTCACTTTTCTTCGGTTCGGCAAAACGGCTTCTCATCCCAAGGCTGCAAAACCTCAGATATTTAGACTTCGGAGAGTTCTTCTGCTTTCAGAAAACCTGTTTTTGCCAGAGTCCCGAAGAATACCAGCGTAACAACAACTTCTCAAGCCTCCCTCGTACTCACCGCAAGATGGCACCGATTTGCCTACTGACCCCAGAAAGTGCAGAATCTTGGCGATTAGCAGTCATTAGTGTTGAATCACTCAAAAGTTGCCAACGCCACAATCACTGCTTGCATCACCATCCGTTATCAAACAACTATCCTATTCCCCTTTAATCTCGAGCCACGCAATGAAAGTAGCGGTCATCAAGGAACGTTTCCCCGGCGAGCACAGAGTGGCTCTTGTTCCTACAGTTGTCGGCGCTCTTGTGAAATCCGATCACGATGTACTGGTTGAGAGTGACGCGGGACTTGCAGCCGGTTTTAGTGATACCGACTATGAGCAAGCAGGTGGAACTATTGTCAGTCGAGATGACGCTTTTGAGGCCGACTGCATACTCACAATTCGGGCCTGTGGAGCCGCTGGTGAAACGTGGGAATCAGACCGCAAAAGAATGTCGAAGAAATCTGTGATTATTGGCATGGTTGATCCTCTCGGCGACGTTCAAGCGTGCCTTGAAGATGCCAAAACTGGGGCAACCATCTACGCGCTAGAACTTGTGCCTCGAATTACTCGTGCACAAAGCATGGATGTCTTATCGAGTCAAGCAAATATTGCTGGATACGAAGCCGTACTTCTTGGAGCAACGGCACTGAAAAAAATCCTCCCCATGATGACAACCGCGGCTGGAACAATTCGTCCAGCTAAGGCGCTCATTCTTGGAGCTGGCGTTGCCGGGCTTCAGGCGATCGCAACTGCCAAGCGACTTGGTGCACAGGTCCTTGCGTATGACGTTCGGCCTGCTGTCAAAGAGCAGGTAGAAAGTCTCGGAGCAAAATTTGTTGAGCTTGATCTAGAAACGCAATCGAGCGAAACCAAAGGTGGATACGCCAAGGCCATGACAGACGAGTTCTACAAAAAGCAGCAGGAACTACTCGGAAAAGTCATCTCCGAGTGTGACCTTGTCGTCACAACAGCTCTGATACCAGGCAAGCCGGCACCACTTCTTATTACAAAAGCGATGGTCGAAGGAATGGAGCCAGGGAGCGTAATTGTAGACCTCGCCGCGGAAAGAGGTGGTAATTGTGAGATGACCACCCCTGGTGAAACAACATGCTTTAACGGCATTACCATTCTTGGTCCGACCAACCTGCCGGCTGAGGTAGCCACGCACACCAGTCAACTCTATTCGAAAAACATCGTTACCTTTTTGAATCATCTTATTAGCTGTGGTTTCCCGCAGGAAACATCAGATGACGAAATCTGCCAAGAAACACTGGTCGCTCAGAACGGCCAGGTTGTTCACGCTCGGGTGCGGGACTTGGCTGGAATGTCAACTCAGCCCAGTGATCCATCCTCACAAGAGGGTGGCGACACACCATCTTCCCAAACCTCTTAAATAACAACAGCAATTTTTACTTTGCCCAATAAAGAGATCACGTCATGAATATTGTTCTACTTGCCAACGTGCTGCCGCTTCTGGCTACTACTCCAACTCCTGGTGAAGATCCGGCCTCTCGATTCATCCGGCTCCTGACAGTTTTTCTGCTTGCGATGTGGGTTGGCTTTGAAGTGATTACAAAAGTTCCACAACGCCTTCACACCCCTTTAACAAGTGGGTCGAATGCAATTTCTGGTGTCACGGTTGTTGGTGCTCTGGTTGTCGCAGGCAGCCTCACAACAGGATTCGGCACCTTGTTTGGACTCATAGCGGTCTTACTAGCAATGATCAATGTAGCTGGAGGTTTTGTTGTCACTCACAGAATGCTTGAAATGTTTAACCCGAAAAAAAAGTAACTCTTTATAGTTACCGCTTCCACTTTCTCTGTTAGCTAAAAAGGATTTCGTATGTCGAGCCAGGCATGGATTAATCTTGCTTACCTCACTTCCTCAATGTTGTTCATTGTTGCTTTCAAGCAAATGAGTGGGCCACGAACTGCTGTGCGTGGGAATCTTCTTGGTGCCGCAGGCATGACTCTCGCAATCTTGGCTGCNTGCTTCGAACAACCCATCGCCGCGAGTATCACTAGCCATGGCTTCTGGCCTCTTCTTTTGCTCCTTCTCTTTGCTGGCATTGGTGGTGGTATTGGTGCAACGATGGCACTTCGCTGGCCAATGACAGGAATGCCACAGATGGTTGCTCTTCTGAATGGATTTGGTGGCGCTGCTTCAATGCTTGTTGCTGCGGCAGAACTAACCAGCACCCGGGCTGTTGCCAGATTTGCAGAAGGAACTCGGCAGGCAACGGCAGTCGCTTCGCTGGAGCCGTGGACGCAGTTTGCGATCGCAATCGGCCTGGCGTGCTTTATTGGGTCCGTTACTTTAACCGGNAGTCTTGTCGCATTTGGGAAACTTCAAGAATTGCCACAATTCAAGAAACCATGGGACAATCCCAATAGACAATTGATTAGCCTCGCACTCGCACTTGCTGCTCTCTTTCTCCTCTGGGGAGTGTTCAGTACCTCCCAGCTACTCTTTTTCCTTCTTCTTGTAATTATTGCGGCCGCTCTCGGAGTTACCCTCACGCTTCCAATCGGCGGGGCTGATATGCCAGTGGTTATCTGCCTTCTTAACAGTTACTCAGGGCTTGCCGCTGCTGCCGCCGGTTTCGTTATCGATAATTCCGTTCTTGTAATTGCTGGATCACTTGTCGGAGCAAGTGGTCTTATTTTGACGGCCATCATGTGCCAGGCCATGAATCGCTCGCTCGTGGGCGTCCTTTTCGGTGGCCTTGGTACAACCACTACCACCGATGCTGATGAAGTCTACGCCGGCAAAATCAAGTCTGCGGATACTGAGGAGCTAGCCATGGTTCTTGAGCAGGCAGATCGTGTTGTCATCGTTCCAGGCTATGGATTAGCCGTTGCTCAAGCACAGCACGCAGTCAGGGAACTCGCTGATGTCCTTGAAGAGCGAGGCACCTCTATTGCCTACGCAATCCACCCGGTTGCTGGAAGAATGCCGNGGCATATGAATGTGCTCCTCGCAGAAGCAGACATTCCGTATGAACAGCTTTGCGAAATGGATGATATCAATCCAACTTTCCCTGAAACTGATGTGGCTATTGTTATTGGTGCCAACGACGTGGTGAACCCCGCTGCTCGCAATGATCCAGACAGCCCAATTGCAGGTATGCCGATACTAGATGTTGATAAAGCACAAACAGTTATTGTGGTTAAACGATCACTTTCACCGGGTTTCGCTGGCATCCCAAACCCACTTTTTGCCGCAGACAACACGCTGATGTATTTTGCCGACGGAAAAAAAGCNTTAGTCGATTTAACTGCTGCAATAGCAAGAGACTAGCCCTCATAGCACTGCCGGCCAGAGCGAATCCGACACAAGCATGCCAGAACGAGTTAGTCGAATCCGGCAACCATCATCTACAGCGAAGCCAGCAGCAATCCACTTTTGAATCGGTTTCTGGGCTAAATCATCCACATCAAAACCACTGGCTTGAAAGAATGCTCNGCGTTCAACACCACATCGACGGCGAAGACCGAGAACGAGCCTCTCCCGGGCTGCCTCTTCGGACGTCATGGTATCAACATGACCAGTAACATTTTGGCCATTAAGTAATTTTCTAATCCAGCTGCTCACGCTTCTTACGTTTGTTGTTCTTTTTAATCCATCAAAACGAGCTGCACCGGGACCAAAAGCTTCCCACGCCCGGCAATCCCAATAGGCTTCATTGTGCCGACAGGTCATAGCGGGCTGAGCAAAATTTGAAACTTCATACTGCTGATAGCCTGCAACGGCCAGCCGATCTATTACCAACTCATACATTTCGCGTTCAAGATCTTCACCAACTGGAGTGANCACTCCTCGCTGCCGTTTTCCCCAAAAAGCAGTACCTGTCTCCCAAGTTAAACAGTAGACAGAAACATGGTGAGGTGAGAGAGAAACAATGTCTTCAACATCACGAGCAACCAGATCAAGAGTCTGCTCAGGAACGGCTATTATTAGATCAACACTAACTGTTAGACCTGATTTTCCCAAAAGACTCATCACTTGCCTTACATCACCCTCTCGATGGTCACGATCAAGCGTTTCGAGTGTCGTTGAATTAAGTGACTGAACACCCAGNCTTACCCGATTAATTCCACACGCATNAAATGCCTCGATCATAGATTCAGTAATGTCCAAGGGATTGGCTTCGATGGTCACCTCAGCAGCTGCTGAATATTTCAACGTGTCATGAAATTCAGAAAACAAACGTCGCACGCCATTGGGCCCCACATGCGTCGGGGTGCCACCTCCAAGATATAGTGTTTCCAATTGGGCTGGCTGGTGGAGCCGCTTCAACTCAATACCTAAGGCGGTAAAATAATTCTCAAAGAGATCATCTCGCCCCGCGACGAGGGTAAAGTCACAATAGCCGCAGCGATGTCGGCAAAAAGGCACGTGAACATAAGCATGCCGAATAGGACTGTTCACAGCCACACCTGAAGGCGGCCGTCTAATTGATCTGGCAGCCTCTTTGANAGTATGTACCTGATGCGTTCGTCCGTATATCTTGTTGAATAATGCGCTGCAATGATCACCTCATTCTGAAAGCGTTCTCGGCGAGCAAGAAAGTCGTCGAGGTGCATATGACCGTATTTATGAATGTTCTCACGGCGATGACTCTTCGCAACAAATGTCATCTCTGTGATCAAAATCATCGCATCATACATGGCTGGACATCGATCCAATCCATCTGGGTTCGAGTCACCAAGATATCCAACGAGTGGGGTTCGCACCTCATCGGTTACATCAGTACCTGAAAGTCGTAGATCTCGAATTTGACTCCCTGAAAGCCCCTGGTATTCATTCTTGAGTTTCCGCCGTCGGTCCCAAACAACATAGCCCACGCTTGGGATCGTATGGCACGTACTCGATACAGTTACAACGTGTTCCCTGGAAAGTTCTATTTCTTCGCCCGGACAAGCTGGAAGAAGTGTGCAAGGGAGCCGCCCTTTATCAAGATCAGATACTGCACGTAACAGTCTCTCAATTCTGGAAACAGATTTCTCTGGAACATAGATCGTTGGTGGGTCCATTTTCATCATGCGGCGACGAGCAACATACACCGGCAAGGCTGCAATATGGTCAAGATGAGTATGGCTAATAAACCACGTTGACGTTGCCATAAAACCCCACGGCTGACCACCAAGGTCAAAGCCAAGCTTCAACTCAGGTATGCGCCAGTAACTCTGGACAGCCGCTCGGGAATACCCTTCGACAGTAAGACCCTTATGCGAGAGTGATCGAACCGGAGCATTATCAATCATGAAGGCCCTTCTGACACTGACTCGTTCCGCAAGCGATACTCCAACCAAATTTCACCAAACAAATGTTCCTGCCTCGTGATTAACGTGCCACGGCGAACAAGTTCCAGCGTGGCAAGGAAGATCCCTACTACTCGCATCCTTGGCATGTCGTCATCAAAAAATGACGTGAATGCAACTCTCTTTTTTTCTTTAAGTTCTTGCTGAATACGCTCAACATGCACCTCAATCGGTGTATCATCTTGANTTATTTGTCGTGGTTTCCTTCGTTCCTGACGTTCGCGAACACGTGTGAAGGCTCCCACAAGATCCCACACTTGCGCATCTGCAAAATGAATCGTTGCTGGTGGACCTTTCCTCGGCAAGTCCTCAATATGAGAGCGATTGAACCGAGANTCCCACTCCCTGGCNCGGTCTTCTAGCAACACTGCTGCATCTCGAAACTGTTTGTATTCGAGCAATTTTTCAACCAAGTTCTCACGAATCGGTTCAACCACTTCTTCTTGTTCTTCCGGGCGAGGAACAAGTTCTCGTGCCTTAATCTCAAGCAAAACGCTAGCCAATTCGACAAACTCCCCTACCTGATCTATTGCCAACTCCTCCAGTACCTCGAGGTAAGCAACAAATTCCTCNGTTACTTTGGCAATTGGCACCTCTGTAATATCAACCTCATGTTTTTTTACAAGATACAGCAGAAGGTCGAGAGGTCCGGCAAAAATATCTAAGTCAACTTTGAAGCTCACAAATTACTCCTCTCGCGCAGCCTGATTTATCTCTGGGTTGCGGCAATCAAACCCTTGCTTGTTGTATAAACACAACTTTTCATCAGATTCAGGTACCATAGTTTAACGGCAGGTATGTTTCATTTTTAAACAAAGACCTACATGACGGAATACTCGAAATATCCTGACAACCTTTGGGCTCCTTGGAGATTGTCTTATATCAAAGGGAATGTTGGAACCAGCAGCCTACCGGAACCGGACACATGGCTGCCAGGAGCCGATAAAGCCTGTTTTCTTTGCCGTGTTGCAGGATTATCCGAAAAATATGACCGTGATGCTGGCGTTTTAGAACGTACGAACCAAAGCATCGTGATTCTGAATCGGTATCCCTACACCAACGGTCATCTCCTCATTGCACCCCTTCAACATCACGCAACGTTGCTGGAAATTGATGCACCTGTNTTGCTTGAACTCCAGCAGCAACTGGCGGTGTGGTGCCAGCGACTGACAAAAGCAATTGAAGCGCAAGGCTTCAATGTTGGCCTGAACCTTGGTCAGGTCGCGGGTGCAGGTGTACCAGGACATTTGCATTGGCATCTCGTACCAAGATGGCCCGGTGACGTAAACTTTATGACAAGTTGTGCTGGNACACGGGTAATTCCNCAGTCGCTGGATGAATTATGGGAAGAATTGAGAGCCTATCGATGACCCAGAAAACGAACGCTNATGCAGACAATTNAGCCACCANAAAACTACCTTGTAATTGGCAGGTTCGTGAAGCAGCCATCCTTGCACCGCATGCCATGCATGCAATCGACTCAGCAGGCCGTGTACATAAAGAAANTCCTCATCCCTTTCGGAGTGCTTACCAGCGTGACCGGGACAGGATTGTGCACTCAGNTGCATTCCGACGGCTTGCCCATAAAACACAGGTGTTCACTGATTACCCGGGTGATTACCACCGAAGCAGACTTACCCACACACTGGAAGTCACAAGTATTGCCCGAACACTCGCTCGATCTCTTTCATTGAATGAGGATCTTGTAGAAGCACTCGCTCTTTGCCACGACATCGGACATCCGCCACTCGGCCATGCCGGTGAAGACACACTTGATGAATTGCTTCGAGATGATGGTGGTTTTAACCATAATCGCCAAGCCCTTCGAATCATGACGTTACTTGAACAGCGGTATCCTGGATTCCCTGGACTCAACCTTTCCCAAGAAGTGCTGGATGCACAAGCAGTCAGAGCAAAACTGCCAACTGCTCCTCCTCCATTACTTGAGACACAAGTAGTTGATGCTGCTGATTCGATAGCCTATGACACACACGATGCCGATGATGCCATCGAGTTGGGCTTTGTACAAATTGATGAATTACTCGAACTTCCGCTAGTTGCAAAAGCAGCAGAACATGTTGATTCTCAGCACGGAAAGCTGGCCCCACTCTTACTACGCAGAGCAGTGCTACATGAACTTATTGAACTACAGGTAGCAGGACTGGTCGAAGAAACTTCGTCTCGGTTACGCACCATGGGCAATACCACCGTCACCAGCATCAAGGAGGCATCCACTGGAAGCGATCGACTTGTAATGCACGATCAACAAATCCAGAAAGGCAAACAAGAATTGGAGGATTTTTTGTTCGAGCGAGTTTACAGAAGTGAACAAGTCATGAAGATCCGCCGGCAGTCGCAAGAAAAGATGCGAGATCTGTTTCACTGGTATTGCAAGACTCCTCACGCCTTGCCATCTGGCTACCTCCAACGATCTGAAACTACTGGAGTGCTACGAAGCGTTGCTG
>NZNR01000098.1 GCA_002694955.1 Planctomycetaceae bacterium | reverse complement strand
CGCTAACCCGAATAAGAACAGTCCGAACCGAAAAATTCTCTAACTACTTGGCTTCTCATCGTTATCTTACCCGGCAGGCTTCAAGAATTTCTACTGCATACTTGGTTTGATCTTAAGGCGTTCGAGTTCTTCGGAAAGAGAAATACCTTGAGGGCCCTCTAAAGAAGTTGACCATTTCGCAACTCGAGAAACTTCAGGCTTCACAGAGTAGTCCCCGCTTCGGCGTCCTCCTGCCACAGCCCATCCTTCAGCGTCGTTGCTCAAGCAATTTAATATTTGTTCAACCCCAATACGGTGCGCCTCAAGGCCATCTCGATCCAGTTTTGGGGGAATATGAATAGGGCGGCTAACTACGGCACGACTCCGACTACCAGGCCGAGGAATAGCGAATTTATCCCACGTACCCAACCGCCATGGCCTGTCATACCCAAACCCCATTGCGACAATTGGAATGTTCATGGTGCTGGCAAGAAACACGCAACCAACAGCCAGACGGCGACGAGGCCCGCGAGGACCATCAGGGGTAATTGTGAGGCTTTCGTTCCGCGCTCTGAGTGATAATTCTCGNAGAGCGGTGGAGCCACCNCGAAAGGTGCTCCCACGAACNACACCAAAACCCATCATCCGAGCAACTCGATCAAGAACGTTAGCGTCAGCATGGCGAGANAAAAGCATTGCTATNTTACAATGCCCTCTCAAATAAAGCGGTATCAATATATTTTCGTGCCAGAAAACATATATCTTCGGGCCACGAAAGTCCCGATGAACAGGATCTACCAGTCGATCACCATACTGCACACGAGNGCGCANCGTTCCAAGCCATTGGCGAATAACACCTGCTGCTANTAAAGAACAACTTCCTATGGCAATATGAGATTGTATTTTCATTGAAAAACTTATCGGCTTTTTGTGTACCGAATATTTTATTCGTCAACTAAAACCTGAGGCAATGAAGACGATCTACATGTCTCAGNTTACGNTAGCCCACTTGAGAACCAACTGGCTTGGGAANCAAACCCTCCCAAACCCCCNCAAAAACTTCTTCCGCAGGACCGGACATGAAAACGGAACCATGCCCATCCCAAGACAACTCGAGCTCTCCCCCTGGCAACTCTGCCCTGATTAGTTCATCGGTGCGGTGAGTTAGCCTCCCAGCAACACACACCGCTGAAGCACCGGTACCACACGCTTGGGTGATCCCGCTCCCTCGCTCCCACGTGATCATCTTTACCCGATTCTTTGATTGGCACTCGACAAAATGGACATTCACCCGTTGAGGGAAGAAACTATTGTTTTCAATGATCGGCCCAATGGTTTCAAGCGGGACTTGCTCGACATCACCGCAATAAAAGATTGCATGCGGATTTCCCATCGATACGCATGTCATGCGAGCGTCTAACTTTGCAGAGTCCCACCAGCNAGAGTGATTACCAANAACTGCTGAGCGAAGATCAATAATAGGGCCATGCACAAGAGAAGAGTTAACTGGAATATCTTCTGGATTTAGCAGCGGCTGTCCCATATCAACCCTNACTTGACTAAGAGTCGGACTTGAACGTGATACNACAANATCGAGAATCCCTCGCCCTGTCTCAATAGCCAAGCGACCAGGTGCTGCATAGCCACGGGACACTACTATGTGNCCTACACATCTAACACCGTTTCCACACATCTCGGACTCACTNCCATCGGCATTAAACATTCGCATTCTTGCCACCGCGCGATGTGATGGCTCGACAAGTATCAGGCCATCTCCACCAATACCACGGTGCCTATCAGCAAGCAGGCATGCGAGGGCGGCTGGATCAAATGACGCTGATTCAGTGAACCGATCGATATAAACATAGTCGTTGCCGAGGCCATGCATTTTTATNAACGAAAGACCTTGACCGGCGNTGCTGTCATCCTGAGTCACTTCATCCCGCTCCTTTAAGAAATTTTACTTACAGTACAATTGTCCAATAGGAGATACTACTACTTCTATTCAATCCTATCGAGCACCCAGTCACGGACACGCACAATGATTGTGACATACCCANCGGCGATCTATANCATCCCAGCTACAAGTNACTTCCACTGCCTACTTTGGACTGGACTGGCCAACTAGCCGTCCGTCGAGGCCTCGCTTTTTCTTGTCGCTGCGACTGCAACTTTTGTATTGCTGCAGCAAGTGTAGGGAATGCTTCAGTCGAAAGCTCGGGCGAGCTCAAAGAGCCGTCAACGTGCAAAAGGAGAAACTGACCGCTGGCACCGCCGAGCATGCGTTTCATTGCTGGAAGTTGCTCTTCNGCGTCTCCCATTATCGACCGGAAAGTCATCTGAACGTTGCCGTCAAAACCAACCTCTCCATTCCCAACCAGACTAATCGCATCTCCTGCTAATTCAATTTCATCAAGGTATGCATGAGGGCCTGCAATACGAAACTGAATGAAACTCGAACCAAAAGCATTCAGGTCCGGTGATTTCACTCGGAGCATCTTAAGCATTGCTACTACAAGGGGAAGTTCATAAACATCTGCATCCCGAATCCGCAGTTGACCATGACCGCGGAACGAGTGTGTTCCGGCACGCGTACCACTCATCTCAACCGAACCAAAAACCCTCCCTTTCGAACGATGTGGACTTCCGTGGGAATCACACACAAGTCGCTCAAGATCTGCATCAGTGAGGGTGGCTGCGACCGTAAACCCCCCGAGTCCAGAAGAGCTCGCCATTCCATCAACTTCTATTTTTCCTCCAGCTACCTTTGCGGAAAGTCGACGAGGCGTCATGCCGTCGGACACTGTCATCGCCCCAAATCGAACTCCGGACTGATCCATTAGAATTGGNCCTCTAACCTGAGTAAGCTGGACACCTTGCCATATCGCGCTGTCTAAATCTATTTCCCCAACAGCAGACCATCTCTGCCCATCAGTATTGCCTTGCAGATTCAGGCCACCATGGACATTATTCAGTGCCACGCCGACGTCAAAGCACCCCTGCTCTACATCAAGGTGACAATTCCAAGAAGCCGCGCAACGACGCTTTGTTTGATCGCTTTCTTGCGGCAAATTTGTCGAGTAAACATCGAGACTACCGTCAATTGAAAGCAATCCGGTCTGGCCTACGGTTGCTAATGCTTTCTGCAAACCGCTNGGTANAGCACGNAACAATTCATGATCAGCCCGAAATCGGTCAGCTGACAGATGGGAAAGCGACACATGCCAACTTCCGTCTGNCAAAAATCGACAGTTTCCTTCGGTGGNGACAGTCGTACGAGCATGAACACCTCGCCATTTGGAGAGTTGAAGAAGACCGTCATTCCAGCTAAGCCTNCCTTGCAGTTGCTCTAATCGGTACGGAAACCATGCTGGCTCGATCGACACAGTATCGGCGTGTGGAGTTGCATCAANGATGACCTCTGTCTTTTTTTGCCCGACGGGNTGNCTTACCGTTGCAATAAAATCTGCTTTTCCTCTNGGCGCAAGGTCGTCCCAAAATCGACCGATACCGGCGGGTAGCGCNTCTCGCAATTCCTGATCCAACACAACCTCACTACCNGCTAATTCCAGCGTGAGCACACCTTGTNCCCCTGCACTTCGATCAAGATAGCCAGAGCAATGAACTATTCCGGTATCATTCCGGCCTGTTATTTCCGTNAGAGACCAGTTTTCTCCCGCCATCTGCACAGCCCCCTGAACATTCGTCAGAGGGTACGGAAAACTGACATCCTTGATAGTGCAGTCCCTAAGCCTGATGTCNAGTGAATTAAAGTGACCTTTTGGAAACTTGGGGGAACGATCTTGGCGAAAGACGAAGTCGAACGCTCCATCGGCATGCAGTCGCTCTAAGATATCTGCCCCTCGTGCGGGCATTGCTGNCAACAATCTCTCGTCGATNGGTATATCTCTACCGCGAACCTCAACGTGCCCTACCGAACCAGCTTCTGTCAATTGAACCACACCATTCACGTGAACAGGATTTCCTCCCGCCTGCCCTGTCAGGTGCATTGTAAGTTCTTTGTCTTTAAGAATCACAGTACCAACAGTTCTATCCAGCCGGTACGGAAATCGATAATGAGTTAATGCAATGTTGCGGCATCGAAGCGACACATGAGGTGTCATATAACCATTCTTCCGATTTACCTCGGCACGAACATCAACCTCACCCTGGGGGAGTAGTTTTTGCCAGTGCCCCAACCAATCCGANGGTAGAAATGGTTGCCATTGCCTACCTACGGCAAGCCGCTCGGCTTCTAGCAGACATTTGAAATCAGCTTGCTCCGACCATCCCGCAATCTTTGCAGACCCCTGGAAATGAGTGCCTCCTGACTGGGCAACAATGGATTGTATTTCAAATCCATTCTGATTCGCCGTAAACGTTGCTGAGATATCAGACAATGGAAACGGCAACCGTTGGTGCTCAAAGCGTCCATCAGTCATGTGACCGTGTACNTCAAATATCGTTTCAGCGAGAGCATCCATCGACCCAGCAGCAGACAGTGACAGTGACAGTCGCATGCTCAGGCTATCGATCGCTTTTCTCCACCAAGTATCTTCAACGAACTGCACTGGTATCAAAGAAAAAAGCCCTGACTGAAAATCAAATTCCTGAAGACCTGCCTCTACCTTAAACCGCTTTGCAGAAAGAGACACCGCGCCAGAAACGGNAAACTGTTCAATAGTCTGTCCGTTAAGACTCATCTTCATCTTTGACCACGTTATCCCCTCGCTGTCAGTTAAACCTGTTTCTAGTTCAAGCCTCCCCTGCTGAAATGTTTCTTGAAAAGAGGTCGCGATATCCTCGTAAAGTATTGTGGCCGCTTCAACAGAAACTGGAACGACAATATTTCCACCTGAACTGCCAAGAAGTTTTTGAATATTCCATGTGCCATCATGAAAATGAACTGCATGCAATGTTGGCCGAACCACTCTGATAGCTTTGATATCTGGCTGACTGATCGCAAGGCTNGCTAAGGTGGCATCACATGCGAGGTGCACTTCATCGACTCGTAAAACCTGTTGCCAATCATCAGGCAAGTTCCTGTCGATAAATGACAGCCCACGAACTACTATTCCTTTNCCTTTACTGAGACTGGCCTGCTGCACATNNACCTGCAGACCGGGAAACCGTTCAGCAAGCACGTCCTGGACGCGTGCACAAATCTCGTCATTGATACGGCTTGTCCCTACAGCNACTGCCGCTACAACTCCTGCAAATGTAAGAGGGATTGCCCAACGGACAAGCGACCACAGCAAGTCTGAGAGACTGTTCACGTGCAACCCTAGAAAATTTGTATGCNTGCTAGACTAAGATNAAGGTAGNGGACGATAGAAGTGACGACTCTTGGCGGTCAAGACACCAATACGAGCACACCCTCCCCTCGCCCCCCCAAGTTCCTGCTGTTGCCCATCTTTCGCAGGCCACCAACGCAAGTCATCCCAATATGGAATTCCTTTATTTTTGAGAGAACCTGCTTCAGTGGGAGGCATTTCGCATGGTGTCTCTAAGTGTGTGCTAGCCATGCCCCTGAATCGAAAGACCGTTTCTCATAAGGCGGGCATGAATCCCACCGGGCAGATCGACTGCCTGNGGAGCAGTATTTTTTCTCAAACTGCCAAAAAAAATCATTGCTGTTAACAGCTTCAGATGTCGGCTTGAGAGCTCTTGCCGTGGCCAACCTTTTCTTCTCCAAATTTCAATCAANGCNTCNGGCATNATATCCGTATCATCNCCCACCCGTTTTTGATGAATGATNATTCCACCATCGGGCCTCTGCTCAACACTCTTTTCTATGAGTTCCTCGATTAGCCTTGAACGAGACGATACCGCGACACTCGCTTGCTCTCCAAATCGAACCAAAGACTCTACTACAGCCGGATAAGGACCCAATTCAGCCTCTGCCAAGACATGATGGCGAAGAAAATTTCTGGCAAAACANAGCTGATTATTGGACTCATCCTCTTGCCATTCTTGCCCAATGGACTCGAGGAATTTCCGTNGCANCTGNCTCCTTATTTTTAATAACGGACGCACTAAACTNACACCTTCGCAGAGCTCTCGTGCTCCTGCCATACCCGCCACCCCACCGAGGCCAGTTCCACGCAAAAGACGATGCAATATTGTTTCTGCCTGATCATCACGGGTATGACCAACGGCAACATGTCTTGCACCAACCTCAAGGGCTACCTTAGTAAAAAAATCATAGCGGAGCTGCCTGGCCACTGCCTCAGTACCAAGGCCGGGCTGTTTCTTGGCTGCTTCCCGAACACAAACTTTTATCCAATAACAAGGAAAGCCAAGCCCCCTAGCATGACGAACAACAAACTCCCGATCGCGTGTAGCCTCAGGGCGAAGGTCATATTCAACATGAGCAACGGCTACCGATGGATTTTCCTCTTGCCTGGAAAGCTCCGCCAAGCTGAATAAGAGCGCCATACTATCGGCCCCACCAGAAACGCCAATAATGACTGGCTGCTGCCAATCCCAGCTCGATGGCAACCCACANGAAACGTCAGTTGAAAATTCTGAGAGTCCGTCGTTAATGCTCATTGCTCAATACACATTGTCAATAATTAACAGATTTGAGCCTCTGCCATTTAGTTACCACTCGCGGGCAGGCCTCCTCTCTTCTCCAGCCTACCACGCCGACCAAAACCATTGGTATTAGNGAACTCTAAAAGGGCAGANCAGATNTTCATGAAATGAACTGCCGTTGAGATCGAACGGACTNTCCCGCTAACCTCCCCNCATTAAACAGNTCTAGTTCCACGTCACTGAGGAAACATAATGAATCTACTATCCGGACGTACCGTTAATCAGTCTGTCTGGATCTGCCTCCTAAGTTGCTGGCTCATTTTAACCGCAAGTGGATGTTCGACTGTACTAACTGTTGCCTACTTATTCCACCCAGAAGATGTTGCAGCTGAATACAGTGGGCTTCGGGGAAAGCATGTGGTGGTTGTATGCAAACCAATCGTTGAACTCGAGTTTACAGATGCCGGGACTGCCCGTGAACTTGCTGAACGCATTGGTGCAAACATTCGTGAAAATGTTCGTGGTGTAAAAATCATCAGTCAGCAAGAAGTATCACGATGGCTTGATGAAAATGCTTGGGTCGACTACTCAACCCTTGGGAAATCCGTTGATGCCGATCTTGTGGTTGGAATCGACCTTAACCACTTTTCATTGCACGAAGGATCGACGCTTTACCGAGGAAGNACAACTGTTCACATGCAGGTCCATGACATCAAAGATGACCTGATTGTATTTGACAAGAGAATGGAAGATTTTACATTCCCAGCAGACAGCGCCATACCAACGTCCGATCAGTCAGAGCAACAGTTTCGTGGACTGTTCTTACGAATCTTAGCNAGCCGTCTTTCGCGATGTTTTCATGCCTATGAAAGTCGAGCTCATTTTGCTGAAGAAAATCTCATNTATTAAAATAGNTNGCGACNTCATGAAATCTGATTCATGCATGAGCTAGTGGCCTAACAATAGCCATGTACCTTAACCTCTAAAAAAATACTGCCGGCCATCAATCGTTGGCGACGCCAGAACACAACACGGTGTCATGATCAGCTAGGCTGATTATAAGACTTACGTACACACTACCTATATGCGTTTCAGATTCCGCTTCGGCATTGGTGGACCAAGCGATCGCGGCTTGTCGTCNCGTGGCATCGGCCTGTTGTTATTGCCAGGCGGCCGCGGCTTGGGAGGNTCGTTTATACCTGTGTGAATTTCATCCCACGCGTACCCTAGNGGNCGANCNATCTCACGCTTCGCGAGGAATGCCCAAGGAGTCCCAGGATGATCCTCTATTACACGTTGCAGATACTCACGAGCTTGATTTGCAAATTTTTCCGTGCGTGAACCAACATCTACAACGTCGCTNGGACGCAANACCCANGTGTCACTTGTAGGTNGCTGAAATTGCATGCCAGATTTNGCTCGNGCAAGCATAAGATTGTATGCATCTGTACGAACCTTCATTGCCAAAATTCGGCCCATCGNAAGATCNAAACCNGCCTTCCAACGCTCCTCTTCAATGCTCTCTCTGTCCGGAATCCCACGTAACAACTGTCCGTAGATTGCATCTATTCTTGGCTGCAAAACAGCGGCNCTTCTTTGAGCCANNGAAAGAAGGNTNGCCAGNTCGCCTTCACTTTTTTTNGGGAATACTGTNTCAGGAGAAACCATCGGTTTNAGNTTCNTCGCTGCTGCTGCTGACACCAGTGCTTGCTTTGCCGCATTAGACGCCACTTTCTGTTTTAACTTTGCGGCTGATATATAGTCTGGCTGATAATCACGAAGTAACACCGGATCAAAAAAATAACGAATACGTGAGGCCATTGGTGCNGTCGCCTGATCAGGCACACGGCCACGAAGGTTGCGATTTGCATGAACTGCGATATAGACACCACCCGTTTGGTAACAAAGCTTTGACAAACTAAATGGNCCAAACCCTGAATCAATTGCTTCATTCGNAAGTGAATTATCACTTATTTGAATTGCTTCGGGAAACAGAGTTTCTGGCCCTTGCTCAACAACGGCCCAATCTTCAACCGATGCATATGTTGGATCNAATTCAACGTACTTCATTTCAATAAACCGCTGACCAAAAGGTGCTGGTACGCCAACTACGCACACAGAAACACCCAATCGCCTACAAATTGTCGCAACCTGATCTGCAAGAGACTGATCGTCACCAACCTCATCTGTAAAAACNACAATCATCGCATTCGAACGACCAACCTGACGGGNAGCCTTTAAACGCTCTGCGGCCGCACGAATTGCAGTAAATGTCTTTTCGACACCACTATTATCTACCTCAATTCCTTGAATCGCTTCGACTACTTCACCAGAATTGCGTGTTGGCTTCTTCACCACAAATTGAAAACGCTGCCCATACGCCAAAACAAGATTTGTCAATCCAGCCGGTGTATCACCCTCACCACCATGACTCAACTCACGAAACACCCTGTTTAAACGACTCGCAATCTCTTGACGCTGACCTGCAAGGCTCACGGACTGGTCAAACACCCAACACACGGTTGTTGGAGCATCTTCGAGCGAACGGGCAATTTCAAGACTGAGGCGATCAATCGCACCACTTGCTCCAGTTGTTGCCACACCAACATTCACACCAACTACTGTCTCAATAAGTTGATCTACCTCATTCGGCCCCATAGACTCGAATGTTATTGGTTCAATACGAACGTCATTCGAAGCAAGCATATTTTGCGGTGGAGGAATGAATGGAATATCTGCTTTGTTCGAAGACAATGCCTCTGCAACTGTCACACCTCGTTCACTTAAGGCACCAAGTTCCTGCAGGTCGACATCAGAAACTTCCAACTCTTCTGGCTCGAACACAAATTCTGGCTCTGGATCAGCAATTGATTGCTCAATCTGAATGACCGGAGCAGAGATAATTTGTGGATCGATCGTAATGCCAGCCAAACAAAGCAGGACAACCGCATGCAGTCCAAGACTTACGAACCACCCAGAGCGTCTGCCCTGGCGTCTAGATTGATTCTTTTTGATAACCCCTGGCACTTGAGGTGGAGGGACGTCCTTAGAAGCAGAAACTGATCGGAGCGAGGAATGAGGTANNGGCAACCGACTGTTGGATGATGAGAAANTAGTTGATTTCATTACAAGCAGCCTGTCACAAGAAANCTCTNCAATTNAGACGTATTTTGATAAATTATACCTTTTTGCCAGCAAAATTTTCTTCCGGATGACTCNATATGATNNGNCTCGTCCAAAAAATTAATGATTTCCACTGTTATTTTCAGAACAAGCGAACAAAACAGCCTATTACAGGCAGGTATTGTTTCATTCAAGAAGCATATTGGCATCCAATACAGACATCTGGGGAAATACTTTCCAAGCATATTATTGACAAAAAGATAATGCTCTTCTGCTTTATTGCATGCACGTGCTGGGCGTTAACGGCACGAAGCGCTGATGAAAAATCAAGGACGAACACCTCCGCAGCTGAGCACGTCAGCGGCCTCATGACCTCTGATGGGGTTCCTCTTCAAGTTGTGTACTACCCATCACAAGGTAAAGCCACCGCAACAGTTATTCTTGTACACGATATTGGTGGCTCTGAAAAAACAGTACGAAAGCTAGCTTCTGGCCTTCAGCAAGCAGGATGCGCCGTTGCAGTTCCTGACCTCCGTGGGCACGGAGCAAGCAAAAGACCAGATCTCGACGTCTCAAAGAAAAACCTTCCTGCGAATCAACTGCAAATGATTCCCGCGAGTGGAGGTGGCAGAATTCGAAAAAGTGCCAATCTCCGGGGTGACCTCGAAACTGTTCGAAATTGGCTTCTAGAAAAAGAAGAAACCGGCGATGTCGATCTCGATCGACTTTGCATTATTGGATCCGGACTTGGTGGAACACTCGCCGCAACATGGGCCGCAGCCGACTGGAACTGGCTTCCAAACACTCAAGGCCCACAAGGGCAGCAAGTTCAGTCTGTCATCCTGATCAGCCCTGTCTGGGCTAATCAGGGAATATCCATTACGAGTGCCCTTGGAGCCCGAACAGCATTAGGTCAGCGTGAAGTAAAACCATTGCTGGAACATCTTCCAATTATGATTATCGCTGGAAGTGACGATCGGCAGGCCAGTCAACTTTTCCAGCGGTTAAAAGGGGCACGTCCGACAAGCTGGTTTAAAGAGTCCGCGAACGGAACTAAGCAGCAAAGCAAGAGAACACTCTCACCAAACCAAAACAAAACTGGCCCACTTGTCTTTGAAGAAATACGGTCAAGTCTTCGTGCGGACAAACTTGCATCACTTCCCTCGGGAAAACGTACTCCGCTACAATTGTGTGTCTGGTTTATAAGTGAAACATTAGCAGGTAGCAATTAGTGAATCATTCTGATTCTATCGAGTTCATGACCACACTTAGAACAACTACGTTATGAATTCTGTTTTACTTTCACGGAAGTCGTAACTCTGTGCCGGGTACAAGTAATGCTGGACTTCGCAAGCGGTCTCGATTGACATCAAAAATCGCGTCTGCCATATTTGCGTTTCCGTAGACGCGTTGAGCGAGTGAAGCTAGTGTCTCACCAGGTGCGACGCGAATAGTGCCGCGACTAGTTTGACTGACTAGATCCTGGGGCCCAATAACCTGCAATTCGGGTGGACTTCCGAGCCATGGTCCACTTGTGCTTTTGGAGCTGTTATCTCTTTTGTTGGCTGACTCCTTTTGCATTGACGCAGCATGAACCTTGCCGTTGGCACCGTTCACATTTGACGGTTCAATGCAACGACCATCTTCGCATGCCAACTCTTTACCAAAGACATGCCATGCAGGCGGCACGATCATCTCAAAACCAATCGGCAGTACTTCAGGACTCGATAATCGATCCGCATTCACCTGCCACAGTGCCGCTGCAGCTTGTGGATGTCCGTATAGTCTTGTTGCAATCCCCGTCAAATCATCGCCATCCTGCACACGGTACCGCTGGGGAATCGAGTTTGGTATTTTTCGATACGGGCCTACATTTTCTTTTCTCGTTAGTTGAGGCCGACGCGTTGATGCAGAAGATGATCCATCCAAAAGTGGTGGTGGTGGCATTTCAACAGTCGTGCGATATGCACCATACATGCCCGGCAGTGCGTTACCTAACAGACGCTCCGGCATTCTCTCCGGCATGATGGGTTGAGATTGCAAAGATACTGATATGTCCTCTTGCTGACTTGACACCGACTCTAGCGGGTAATTATCCTGACTAATAACGCGAGGCTCTTCTGATTTCATTGCGGGAACCGTGAAGGAATTCGGTGTCGATCGCAAGGTTCCAGTTCGATTAACCGTATCGTTTTGCTTAAGGAAACCTCGCGACAAGTTTTCACGTGACGCGGTACTCACAACCGATGAAACAAACGGTGATACAACAAAGCCACCCGCAACAACGAGTCCTAAACCAACAAGAAACCGAAAAATTTGAACAAGGCTTGTCATGGTTTCACCGCAAAAGAGGCAGGGGGGGAACGAATTGAGCAGACACAGAACGGACCACTCAACTGCTGCATCCTTGCAATTGAAAACGCCTAGCATCGTTGACTACGAATACGTCGAAGTATCCATCATTTATTAACGACACGCGTTCTAAAAAAGAAATTCTTCAATAAAAAGATCGCCCAAAAACTTCTTCCACGCCTGCACAATCAGCATGAGCGGCAAGAATTCCCAAAACGGTCATGACAGCGGCTCTGCTATTGCCGGACGCTGCACGGATGCTGCGTTTCCTGCACTCCCCTGCAACCAGAGCACTATGGGTGACGCAATCACGATCGTGCTGTACGTACCGCTAATAATTCCTATGAGAATTGCAAAAGCAAAAGCATGAATGCCCTGACCGCCCAGACAGTAGAGAATGATGGCCGCCAGCAGGGCCGTACCTGAGGTGAGTATTGTTCGGCTCAGGGTCTGATTAATGGCTCGATCAACCATCTCAGCAGAAACTGCAGAACTCTTACCTCGTATTTCCCTCATTCTGTCAAAAATAACAATCGTGTCGTTGATCGAAAAACCGACAATGGTGAGCAATGCTGCCACGACATCAAGACTGATCTTGAAATCATCCACAAGCGCCCAGCCCAGATATGGGGCTACATAAACACTAAGTGCAATGCAAGCTATTGTGACAAGAACATCATGTAGCAATGCCACAACCGCCGCTAGTCCGAATGCGACATTTTGAAACCGAAGCCAGACGTATGCAACGATCATCACAAGGCTTGCCAAGAGAGCGTAAACAGCCGTAACCTTTGTATTTCCAGCGACTTTTCCTCCTATTGAATTTGCAGAAAGATAAATCGGCGTACTTGCTAACTGGCCAGCAACCTGCTCCAGCACCTTACGAGTATCTTCTGGCGGAAGCGCAGTAGACAACGACCATGTACGATACGGCTTCTTTCGCGTCTGCATTCCGGCTGACGTCAACTCAAAAGCCACCCCCTCGTGACCTGCTTGCTTAAAAGCCTGCTCGATCGTCTCCTGCAAAGTTACTTGATTTATCTTCTGTGGAAAATCGAGCTCAACAGCTGTGCTTAATGACTCAATAGACTGGCTATTATTTTCTTCACTCGTTTCCAGATCACTCTGGTCTTTGCTTGACTCAGTATCCTTTGAATCACCAGAGGACTTGTCAGCAGTTGACACGATTTCACCAAAGCCCATCGAATATGTAGCCAACCTACCCGGAAAGGAAGATCGAAGCATCTCCTCAACTGCATCACCACTTCGCTCTGAGGTATCAATCTTATACCGGAGATTTGCCGGGACATCACCAACTGTTACTGAACTTACCGCAACATCAGGTAAAGTTGAGACCGCTTCTCGCACAGATGAAATATCAAGCCCTTGGCCTTCCTTAAACGCCACCTGCACACTTGTACCACCGGTAAAATCAATATCAAAGATGCCTTGCCCCCGCTGCCAGGCAGCAACAAGACCAATCGTAATAAAAACCAGCGATAGGATGACGGCAGGCCGCACCCATCGCACAAACTCATATTTTGTTTTCCCGAACAAGCGAGCCATTGAAAGCGTTTTGAGGAGCCGCTTCTGTTCAGCAAGATCAAAAATAACTCGTGAACAAAACACTGCTGTGAACAAATTGAGGGACAGGCCAAGAATCAGAGTTACCGCAAAACCCTTAAGTTGATCCGTACCGATTGAAAACAGCACAATACCTGTAATGAGCGTTGTCAAATTAGAATCAACAATCGTTGAAAATGCTCGCTGGAAACCATTCCGAATAGCCATGCGAACAGACGCACCACGATCAAGTTCTTCTCGCATCCGTTCATAAATGAGTACATTCGCATCAACAGCCATGCCAACAGAGAGCACAAGGCCAGCCAGGCCGGCTAGCGTAAAGGCAGCTTTGATAGAAATCATCAACGCGACAACAAGAACGATATTCAACAATACGGCTAAATCAGCAACAACCCCCGAGAACCGGTAATACATTAGCATGAATGTCAGGACAACAATTGTTGCCAACAACATAGCCCTCGCCCCAGAGCGTATTGTGTCAGCCCCCAGTTGTGGACTTATTTTCTGTTCACTAATTGGCTCACTGTACAAGGCTGCCGGCAGACTTCCTGCATTTAATACACC
>NZNR01000097.1 GCA_002694955.1 Planctomycetaceae bacterium | reverse complement strand
TGCGACCGAGTCGAGCACTTATCCCAGCAAGATGGCAGACATTGAGTGCCCGCATATGCGAGTGCACGTCAGAGATCGGCTCTTTTCTCGTTTTTACACAATTGAGAAAGGTGGCCCAGTGTGCCTTTCGGCCATCGGCTTCCATTGGCAAATTTTTATATACATTTGCAATGGCATCTTCTGGGAGTGGATCATCAGCAAGGGCCTCGACAGGAGCACCGACAAGTTTCCGACGATTGACAAAAATACGTCCTTTATCTCCTTCGATGAGAACACCGTTATCTGTATCATGCCGAATAACGAGTTCGACATCTCCAGGATATGTTGCCGTGAGAAGGAACGCGGTCGCCGTGTTGTAGCGATCTCGCTCAACCGGCATGCCATTCTTGAACGGCACCGGATGTGTGGCTTCACCTCCAATTTTCATAGGACCACCAAGCTGGCCGACCTGCCCCGCCTGTTCGAGAGCCCACACTGCAATATCAACATGGTGTGCACCCCAATCAGTCAATTTGCCACCTGAAAACTCATACCACCACCGGAATTCATAGTGGCAGTTCGTGTTTGGACGACCCTTTTTCCCACCTGAGGTTTTCTGGAGATAGCGGTAGTCAACCGCGGGCGCGGGCCCCAGCCAGCGGTCCCAGTCGAGTTCTGTCGGTGGCTCTACCACAGGCAACGGATCACATGTAGGCCCAGCGCCAATCGCAGCTGTCACCTTTTTAATTTTCCCTACTCGGCCATCAGCAACCATCGCAATTGCTTTGACAAATAAATTGAACTGACTTCTCTGTTGAGTTCCGACCTGAACAACACGACCCGTTTCTTTTTGGACTTTCCTGATGAGCTCACCTTCGTCAATAGTGAGAGTCAGAGGCTTCTCACAATAGACATCTTTCCCTGCAAGCATTGCTTCAACTAATGGTTTCGTATGCCAATGATCTGGCGTTGCAATATGCAGGACGTCGATATCCTTACGATCAAGAATAGCTCTGTAGTCAGCATGTTCACTGGCTTTTCCTCCACTCAGTGAACTATTTGCCGCTGACAAACGCTTAGCATCAGGATCTGCAATTGCTACAACATCAATCCATTGAGCTGCAGTACGAAGATTCCCAAGCCCCATGCCCCCTGCACCAATGAGTCCGATAGACACACGATCATTTTTTGATTGACTCTCATCTGCGAGCGTCTTTTTCTGCCAGCCGAAATATGGGACCGTCGCAGCAGTCGTTACTGTAGCTGTAGTTGCAAGAAATTGTCGTCGAGTCGTTGACATGAGAAGTCCTTTTAAAGAAATGATAAAGAAATATCGTCTTGGTTTAACATCAATCCAGAACAGGTTGAAAGACGTTACGCCCCTAAATATCCTCGCACACCTTTTTACCATGCATGCGAATTAAACACACGTATCTTTCATAATTACCAATTTATGTCGTGTCTTCCTCTGCTCTTATACACGCCACTGAAATCCTACCGAGAAGCACTCTCATCGATGGAACAGTACACCTTGGCCACTCTTTCTTTTATCTCGGGAAGAGCTGCTTCTGCCGCCGCACGACCAAGATTCATGAGTTCTTCTCCTGCAGCAAAGTCATCAAACGTGTGGGCCGATGTATCTGGCGTAATCACGTAATCACTACCAGATCGATGAATACCGGAAAGGCTTCGGAGCGAGACGTCATTTACTCGGAGCAATGTCCGCAGGTAACCCGGCGACGTCAACTTCTCTGGCCGTCGCGGATCACGACAAAAGTCTGCGGACAGCTTTGTTGTTACATCGACAGCAAGAACAAAGTTCGCACCCTGACGACGCAAACAGTGCGAGGGCACATTTGCCAGAACCCCGCCATCTACCAGCGCTTCATCCCCACGAAGTATTGGTTTACCAAAAATCGGATGATTGATACTCTCCATGACACTGGAAACAACATCTCCTGAACGCCGAATTCTCTCCTGCCCAGTTACTAAATCCACCGTAACAAGCGATGTTGGAAGCAGCAATTCGTCGAACTGTACGTTTTGTAAGTGCTCACGGAATTTTGGCTCAATCCATCCCATACGAAACTGTGACAGCAAAAACATCTCCCTGCTTTTAGGCAATTTCCTTAACCAACCAGGTGGCGTCATTTCCTTAAGCATGAGCTGCAGCAGCACGTCGGGTGACTTCCCCATTGCATACCCAGCGGACATGATGGCACCAGCACTTGTACCTGCAACAGAATCGAAATAGATCCCTTCACGATTCAACACCTCAATAACACCGAGATGCGCAACCCCCTTAGCACCACCACCACCGAGCGCAAGACCAAACTGGAGGTCATCAACACAATGCATGCAACGAGACACATCATGCTGACGAAAGGCTAGCTCGCCCGAATCCTCGTCCCACTGTACGCGCATATCGTTTCCAGGAAGCGGCAAATCATGCGATGCGTGTCTGGGTAGACGGAAGGACCGCTGATGTGTCCAGACGACCTGAGAATGACCTGCCAGGCGATCTCTATCACGAACAAACGTGCCGAGCCTACTCTCAACAAGCCCTTGGTCATGATTATCAAAGAGCCACAGCAGATGTTCGCATTGGCCAAGCAATGACGGCTCCGCCGTTGACATATCACAATCAACGAGCACTCGAACGCCCTGTGTTACGGCATCTGCAACACGATCACGAAGTGGTTCAAGATCATTGCCGTGGACAAGTTCGGCAAGTACATCGTGCGGCGGCCATTCTTCTGGCCTGTCTGTCACCACCTTAACTGTAGCGCCCCGGCGCTTGAAAGCGTTGACCATTTGTGGAGCAAGTGCAGAATGCTCTTTACGTGTTCTTATTACTGCAAAGACTGCACGAATGACCTGACGCCTCGTACCGAGCAACTCACCTCGTAGCCACCGACCCAGAGTCTTACTTAAATTCACTGCGAACTGCGGAACCTGCTCAACTGCTTCAGCGAAATGATCATGATCCAACACCAGCAAATCGGTATCAACGACCGCTTTAATCGTTGCGTTCCTCGGTGATCCAATCAGCATTGACAGTTCACCGAAGTGAGCCCCCCGGTCAAGCACATTAAGCAATGACTGCTCACCAGTATCGTCTTCAAGAAGCACTCGAACACGACCGCTTGTAATAACGTACATCGTTTTACCAGGGTCACCTTGGCGAAAGAGTATCTCTCCGCCACGAACCTCCATTGGCTTAGCTTTCGCGAGAATACTTCTTATGTCTTCATCGCCGAGACCGTCAAAGGCCGGTGAACCTTTTAGGAAATCAAATTCGCCTTGATTTTGTTCGGCCATACTATTGTGTCCCTCTCATCTTTGCCTCGGGCCTCGTTTTGACCCTTTGTCGCTTTCTTTACCCGCAAGGTCAACTGGAGTGGGAAAAGATGCAACTCACAATGCCGATTTGCCATTGACCTCACGTATCGGAAAAAAGTAATTCTAGGGGAAATTTGGCCAAAATCTGTAGACGATTGATTAAAGGATCTGAGCATGGCTTCTTCAAAAAAGACAAGCCAAAGAACGAAACTCCCCGCTCCATTTTTGGTTCGTTACAAGCGTTCACTCACGACTGGAATTAAAGCACTTGCAGAAAGTTCGTGGATGAAATTTACAACAGGAATCGTTCTTTTGACGAGCGGCCTGGACGAAGCCATAGACACTCTATTCGCTGATATTTCTGCGTTGGAACTTGGTGCCCATCATGGCGTGATGGTACTCGGGTTTGTAAATGTGCTCTCATCACTCCCAGATATGCTTGATGGACTCACCGGAACATTTCTTTCAGACGACGAGGAAGAAGCCGAACCTGAGAAAGCAACACTTCAAAAACCTATCTCTCAGCAAAATATTTCACCACCAAATCACGTCGAGAGAGAGCTCAAAAAGGCCGCTTAGTCAGAAGTCCAACCAAAGCCTGGCCTTCCGGCAAGCATGCCACATCTTTTTTCAGTGCATTGCAAGAAACTTCTGTGTTTGCAGCTCGTTAAAAGCATAGAACGANTTGAGCATGCTCTGACCCNAGAATAATAACGACAGGATAATACCAAGNAGCTGAAACCATGAAATACACTCACCTACTCTTTGTAGTTGCATACACAACCACTATGTTTTTNACTGCAACGTTGTTTGCAGCACCATCAGAAAACAGGGATCCAGCAGCACGCAAAGCTGAAATCCTAAAAAAGTTTGATAAAGATGGCGATGGAAAACTAAGCGATACAGAAAAGAAGACGCTACGAGCAGAAATGCAGAATCGACATGGGGGCCATGACCGAAAACAATGGACTCCTGAGCAACGCAACGAAATGCTTAAGAAGTTTGATAAGGACGGCGATGGTAAATTAAGTGACACAGAAAAGGCATCGCTACGATCCGAAATGCAAAGTCGACGTGGAGGTCGTGACCGAAAGCAATGGACTCCTGAGCAACGTAACGAGATGCTTAAAAAGTTTGATAAAGACGGAAATGGTGAATTAAGTGATGATGAACGAGCTGCAGTTCGGGAAGCGATGCGACCATCCCGCACCAAGAGCACAAAGCAAGGAAGTACTTAATTTGTCTCCCTGAATGCACTGTAGCCAGAAAACAGAAAGGCTGGAACACATCATTGTGGTTCCAGCCTTTCACTTTTAATTCGCAAAACAGCGGGTTTATTTTTTCTCAGTCTCTTTTTTCTCTTGGGTTCCAGCTGATTTCTCAGACTCATTTTTCACGACAGAATCAGTAGATTTCTTCTCATTTGCTTTAATCTTTTCTACTGTTACCTCATCGCTCTGGTCTACACCTTCACTGCCCTTCTTGTCCACATCATCCCCCTTGGCCTTCGCTCGTGTGGATTTCGTAGTGGAGGATTTCGAACCAGCCTTGCCATCAATTTTCTTCACCGAAGGAGCTGAGGCAATCTCTGTTTTCCCAACTTTTGTTTTTGCCGTCCCTCGGTCCTCAGCATCTTTCTTGACTTTTGAAACTGCTTGTGGATCTGTCGGCTGAACTTCTTCAAGCGAATCAAGCATTTCCTGTAAGCCGAGTAACTGAGCATTAACTGTCTCAGTTGCTGCTCGTACCATAGCCTGCCGATCTGCCTGCGCCCGAGCAGTCGCCTGACTAAATTCTTTCTGCTGTGACTTCAGCGCCTGAGACTGTGCCGCAAGATCTTTCGATCGTTCTTCGAGAGACGCCTCCAGCACGCCAATGACTGTTTTGATTTCCTTGATCAGTCGTGCTCGCTCGACTTTTGTTATCTCAGACTGGACTGCTAACTTCTCAGCAACATCTTCTCGCACCTCTGCAACACTACGCGTTGCTTCACCTAACCTCTTTTCAAGCCTGGTTGCTGATTCTCTTTGATCATCAAGCTGACCAGAAAGTTGTTTTTCAAGACGTAGTGCAGTTGCCGCCTGGACTTCAACTCCAGCAGCAACTGCACCCTGAACCTCACTAATTCGCTTCAGATTTGCTTCACTCGATGCTTTTACCTGAGTCATCGTCTGCTGCAGTGCCGACTCCACTTCTGACTGGTTTCGGGCAAGTCGCCATAAGCCCGTTGTAGCAGCAAATGCAATAAGAGCCACAACAACACTCAGGGTCATGACATGCCTATTGGAGTTACCATTGTTTTGAACCTCTTCTTCAAGCCTCGTCATCCGTCGTGCAAATTCTTCCGACTCTCGGCGGCGATCAGCCAAAAAATCATTTAGCTGACCAGCTGCATCCCGAATCATTGAAGCAGCTTCTTGATGAGAAAGGTCACTTGCAGGAAGAATTAATTTTTCTTCCGGTTCACTTACATCTTGCTCTGGCTGTGAACGATCTACTGCATTTAATGCGTCCTGCTTTTCTGTCTCATCATCGTGTTGGTTATTATTTGGTGTTTGTGTCATCAACAACTCCAGGCGGCAGACTACCGCCGATCCTTTGAATATCTAAAGCCTATTACCTGTTTTGAAGCCATCTTTGGCGCCTGTACAGACTATCGGAAAGCGGGGGCCGTCAACCAGAGTCGACTCTGAGAGAACCGCCCCATAAAGTAATTGGCGGGAGTTATTTATACCGGAGAACAGCAAAAAACCTGCCGCAGCCAACCAGTTTTACCCAGACAGCCGTGCTTCCGAAGCATGCATTGGCTATAATCAAATGCCTTGACGCGAGAGGTTTTAATAAGAAGCTACTCACTAACCCCATCTCGAATCACTCGGAGCGTATTATGCAATCAAATCTTCGTTTATGGATTGTGCCCGCCGCATATGCTGGCATTCTCGTCAGTTTGCTTGGATTTTTTCCGAGTGCAGTCCATGCCGAAGAGGTCCTGCTTGGAGACCCGTCCCTTACTGCTGGGGTTCCCGGTAAAGGACCAATCACAATGAGTGAAATCGAAACATGGTTGGACGATGAACGTAATTTCATCGAACTAAACCCACGACTGCCACTCGGTCTTTCACAAGGTTCAAGCCAAATTACCGGCCTCGATGAAAACCCGCTGACTCGTGCAAAAATTGAGCTCGGCCGGCAACTTTATTTCGATACTCGACTGTCAGTTGATTCAACTGTTAGTTGTGCTAGTTGCCATGATCCATCAATGGGTTACACAGCCCAGACGAAAACAGGTATTGGAATCAAAGGGCAGGCGGGTGGCCGAAACTCACCGGTTTCATTTAATCGTATTCTTTCTGACAAACAATTCTGGGATGGCAGAGCAGACTCACTCGAGGCACAGGCAATTGGTCCAATCGAAAACCCAATTGAAATGGGATTCACACACGAAGGGGTAGTAAAACGCCTGTCGAGCATTCCGGTTTATGCTAAGCAGTTCGAGAAAATTTTTGGCTCTGTCACAATTGATGCTGTTGGGAAAGCAATTGCTGCATTCGAACGCGTCATCGTCACAGCGCCATCGCCCTACGACTACAATGAGCAGTGGAGAACGTTTAAAAACCTTGAGCCGGAGGATCTTGAGGACGACGACGATCTTGCCAAACTCTACGCTGAGGCTGCTGCCGGAGTCAAAGCACACCCTATGAGTGAATCTGCAAAACGCGGTCGAGAAATTTTTTTCACCGAAAAAGGAAACTGTAGTGCCTGCCATGTTGGTGCAAATCTCGCTGATGAAAAATATCACAACATCGGTGTCGGCATGGATAAAAAAGACCCTGACATTGGACGACATGCAGTCTCGAACGATGATGTCGACATGGGCGCATTCAAAACACCTACGATCCGCAACGTGGCACTCACATCGCCATATATGCACGATGGATCGGTAGCAACACTTGAAGAAGTCGTTGAATGGTATGACAAGGGCGGTCATCCACACAAGCACCTCAGCACAAAAATACGCCCCCTGAATTTAAACGATACTGAAGAAGCTGATCTCGTTGAATTCATGAAGGCCTGCACAAGTTCAACCCCTGTTGTTGAAACAGGCCGCCTCCCTGCAGACGCATAAAGTCTCGCGACAGAGGACACATGAATCACGGCACTCGGCAATGTGGCTTGAATCAAGAACGCAAACACAACCACACCCATGAGTCGTTCATCAGTGGGTTGGTCATGAACATCCGCTTTTAATGAGGATTGCTACATGAGTGATGAAAAGAATCCAGATGAACAACCTGTCCAACAGATTCAACATTCATCCGCAACAGCAAGAATACCTGATGAGATTGGACGCGGCGTCTTTGCTACGGCAGTGATTGTTCTCCATGGCCCAAACGAATACACCATTGATTTCATTCAGTCGCTCGCGCGCCCAAATCGTGTTGCAGCGAGAATCATCCTGCCGCCTGTTGTAGCAAACCAGTTTGTACTTGCCTTAGAACAGGCACTCGAAAAGTACCGTAACGCATTTGGACATCTTCCCCACGAACCGCAGCCATCACAATC
>NZNR01000096.1 GCA_002694955.1 Planctomycetaceae bacterium | reverse complement strand
CTGACTGGATCACGAAAATGATCACCGTCCGCAGCCTGCGTGGACATCAAAAGCACGTAGGTCAGTCCTTGTTCTAGCGGAACAGGCTCTGGTAAACGCATATATCGAAAGGAGCGTATCAATTCGTCGGAGGTGCCGGGCTTCAGCTGAATTTGGGCGAGCTCAACCTGCTTGTCTTCGGAACACACCAGAAGTCGGATTACATGTGGGTTCTCTAATGAATGATTTCTGCCACTGAGGGGACTCTTCGACGGTTGGTCGCGCTCATGATCCAATGGTATAGATCGAGGTGCACGAACTGGTTTCTCTCGGTCGTGATCATCAAACATTCCGAGGTGGGTTACCATTTTTTTTCCTACTCCGGAACGTAACTGAAATGTGAACCCAACGTCTCCAGTGACGTCATTTCTTAGATGATGCCACCCGGGGTTCTGAATCATCGGTCCACCACCAATAACACCGACTTGTCTCGCATGGCCGCGGTTGTGAAGTCTTAAGAGCGTTGCCGCAAGTTCATTGATGATGTCAGTGGATGAAGCATCTGCAAACGCTTTTGTTTCATAGAGATCCTGCTGGAGGTTGTACAAAGCGACGGGCGTTGCAGCACCACGTGAGCCCCGCGGCACCCAAGGCATTGCCAAACCACCTTCGACAATCAGTTTGTGGTGCCCTTGCCGAATGGCCAACGCATCGTTGAGAAACGGCGGTCCCAAGTGGCAGAAGAAAATACGTGGACGTGTATCTTGTTTTTCAGGCTGGCCAACCCAATACGGATATACATTATAACTGTCCTGCGCTTCTTCAGGCTTTAATGAGTGGCCAATGATGCGGGCAAGCGTCGCATATAAATCAGTCAGGGTCACAATGGAGCGATTGAGTTTGCCGCCTTCAAAAACAGCTGGCCAGGAAACTAAAAAGGGTACACGGATGCCGCCCTCCCAGATCTTGGCTTTCTTGCCTCGCAATTCACCGCTTTCCTGATTCGGGCCAAGATTATCTCCGACATTTGGACCATTATCACTTGTGAAGATGACGAGCGTGTTCTCAATAAGCTTGTGCCCGGGCCACCTCGGGTCATTTGTAGTTTTCAATTTTTCTAGTAGCTTGCCAAAGACAACATCGTTCTCCAGCACCATATCTTCACGATCATTTGCGGCTGAGCCATCTGAGTAGCGACTTTTACCCTTAATCCTTATTCCTGCTACCTCGTCCGGAACCGCATAATCGCCATGAGGGTTTCGTTGGAAATGGTTGGCGTTGGGAGCGTAGTAAAGAAAGAAAGGTTGTGTGCTGTTTGACTGCCGCGTCAGGAAGTTTTCTGCCTCTTCCAAATACTGTGGACCGAGTCGGCTGAGATCCCAGTCCGGTGCTGAAAAAATACGTCGTTCGTGCCTTTTCATTCCGATCAGCTTCATGCGGCTGCGGTCAGTGAAGGTGAAGCGATCATTGCGAATCAGGATGCGTGGCTCTGTGTCGAGAGGATCTTCAGTGTTGCCGGTGACACCATAGAATTCGTCAAAGCCGTGATGTGTTGGGCCATCCAGTATGGGCTTCGTAAAGTCGACATCATCAAAGAAGAAGTCTTTTGCTGGCTTGCCTTGTCCGTTATCGAACGCCATGCCGACGTGGTATTTGCCGATGCAAGCGGTGTGGTATCCATTTGACTGTAACATCTCGGGCAAAGTAGTTAGCCCCTTCTGGATCATTGGCGTGTTGGGGCCGTGAGGAAGCCATCCTTGATACTTAAGATATGACCGATGGGCGAAACGACCAGTGAGTAGAGAATATCGCGTTGCACTGCACATAGAGGCTGGTGCATAGCCGTCGGTGAACACAATTGCTGATGTTGTGAATTGCTTCAGGTTCGGTGTGTGTAATGTTTTTGTGATAGGAGGGCTTTCTGGAGATAGCTGCAGATTCAAATACGCACTGGTGTCACCTATCCCCATGTCATCTGCCATCATGATCAGAATATTTGGTTTTGTTGGCCGGGTTGTGGCATGACTTTTGGCAGACAACCCAGAAGAGATCTCATCCGTTGCGAAAACGGAATGATTGCCCCATACAAAAAGAAGGAGTGCTGCTGTGATGTGGGAATGAGGGATATGAAAATTCATAAGCGTGATGAACTTTGAGAGTTCACGGAATCCTAAAGGTTTTTTTAAGGTAAAGTACTCGGAGGTTTGAGCGAGAGTAGTTTTTCTTAACAGTGCAACTGCTTTTGATGATCGATTCCTGTTGCTTGGGGTGACATTTGTGTTGCGGCACGCGTCAGAAGCCGATGTCTTGGCTGACAATATGTCTCAANACGAGTACGGATTGTCTCATTCTGTTTCTCNCTTGGCCGGGTAGAATAAAGCNGGGTTTTATNTTTCCAATACAGNATCGGACGATATTAATGTGTTTTACACTACGATCAGTCGTGGCGGCGATTCTTCTTCTTGCGACGATCTGCTCAGATGCCGTGTCTCAGGAACAGCCGAATATCATTGTGATTTTGGCAGACGATCTTGGCTACTCTGACCTGGGGTGCTTTGGCGGAGAAATTACAACCCCAACACTCGACTCACTCGCTGAAAACGGCCTTCGGTGTACTCAGATGTACAGCACGGCTCGGTGCTGTCCTTCGCGTGCGAGTTTGCTGACTGGTCTCTACCAGCATCAAGCGGGTGTAGGTCACATGGTCTATAGAGATTGGGGTGAAGGGTATCAGGGTTCACTGAATGAAAAGTGCCTTACACTTGGTGAATCGCTTAAAGCTGCTGGATACGCAACGTTTGTGAGTGGAAAGTGGCATGTTGCTGCACACAATGACCCACCTGCGCATTCCCTTCCAGAAAATCGTGGCTTTGATCGGTCGACTGTTGTGCGAACNCATATTGATAGTTATTGGAAGGTTTTGGCAGGCTGTGACATCTACCGCGATGGCGAAATTTTTATCAAAGGAGATAACGAAAAAACTAATCTCAAAAATCCTTACAGGCCAGATCAGGATTTCTATACGACAGATTTCTTTACGGATGTTGCGATTGAGTACATGGAAGACGCTCTCGCTGTAAAGAAAACTCCCTTTTTTCTCTACTTGGCATATAACGCCCCACATTTTCCCCTTGAAGCCCCTGATGAAATCACTGCCGAGTATGAAGTGAATTTTGAGGATGCCGAGTGGCTCGCAACATGGGGCAGCGGGTGGGATAATATGCGACAGAGAAAGCTCGTCAGGCAGAAGGAACTTGGTGTTGTTCCTCAGCAACAGCAGCTTCCCATTGTGAACTCATTTCATAATCAGTCAGTCATGCCTGGCCTTCAGACTGGAACAACACTCATTCAGTTGCCAGCGTGGAATGATCTTCCGGACGATGTGAAAAAAGAGACTCTGTTCCGCCGTAGCATTTACAACGCTCAAATAACTTCGATGGACGACAACATTGGGCGAATCGTACGTACGCTCAAAGCAAAAGGCGCATACGAAAACACACTGATTCTTTTCGTTTCTGATAACGGCTGTTCCGGTGAAATGGGTGTCTTTGGAACCCATTTCAAGGGAGGGATATATGACTATACGGCAGGAAAATTCGAAAAGGGGAAATTTATTCCTGGTGGGGAAAAAGAAACGGACGNATGGGCCGTCAAGGACAGGCTCGGAGGGGTCGGCTATCAAAAAGACAACTACGATTCGTGGAAAAAGTTCAGTGGCTGGGCAACCTCTCAGGGGCAAGGGTGGGCGTCTTACTCAAACACCCCATTCCGAAAATTCAAAAAGTTTGTTCATGAAGGGGGAATAGCTTCACCATTCATTGCACACTGGCCCAAAGGCCTGAAGTCAAAGAACAAAATTATTAGTCACCCGTACTTTCATTTCATTGACATTATGCCAACCCTTCTGGAGGTGGCAGGCATTGATTACCCAGATCATTATCAAGACAAGGAACGCATGGCATTAGAGGGGATCAGCATGCTTCCCTATCTTGTTGATCCTGAAAAATCGATGCCTGATCGGTCACTGTTTTGGCAACATGAAACACATTCGGCGGTACGGAAAGGGAACTGGAAGATCGTCACTGATAATGACCGTGCGTCTCCAATTGAATGGGAGCTCTATGACCTCTCGAATGATCGGAGTGAGACACACGATGTTTCTGATCAGCATCCGGACATCGTTTCAGCGATGAATGCTGACTGGCAGAACTTGGCCAATCGGGTGCATGCGAAACCTTTTCCGGAAGACCGTGATTTGCCGACTGTGCGAAGTTCGGTGAAAGGAGCCAATGGTAGATCTCTGATTGATAGTTGGGAACCAAAGACTTCTTCTGATATCAGAATTTCTCATCTCAGTTTCCATCCGAACAAGGGCAGCACAGAGTGGTTCGAGTATGAGTTTGAGGAACCACGGAAAATAAAAACTGTAGGAGTGTATTGGTTCGATGAAGCACAGGCTGCTGCGTCATTCAGGAATGAACGAAAAGAGATTCTCCCTCGGTCGTGGCGAGTTCTGGCCTGGATCGATAATACATGGAGTGAAGTCAGTGTGCGGGAGCAGGATCCTGGTNTTGAAAGAGATCAATACAATTACGTGACGTGTGTGAGGCCGATTCATACCAAGAAAATCCGAATTGAAGTTCAACTCCACGACGAGCTTTCTGGGGGGGTGTTGGGGTGCCGGTTTCATGCCCCAGCCCAAAAAGATGTAGAAGCTGACTGTGATGATCCTGACGATGAGCTTCAACGTATCAAGACATTAGCGAAGGCCACACTTGATGATGACGTCGATGAGTTCAATGGCTATTCCCACCTCAATGGAAATCGGCCTGAATTCGATGGTTGGCTTAATAAGCAAAACAATAAGCTTTTCTTGCAAGAGTCGATTCCGAAATTTCTCTGCTCACACGAAGATTACACTGAGGTCTTCAACTATCGCTGGTGGATGATCACAAAGCATCTCAAGNAATGGGAAGAGAATAATAAAAACTATTTCGTCTTCACGGAGTTTCCAGGCTTTCCAGGTTGGGCATCAAACAGTGGTGCCATCCCTGCTCCTGCAGGACACCAGTTCTATGATCTTCGGTGGATGCGAGATCCTCAGTATTTGAAGTCGTATGCTGAATATTGGCTCAGCGGCCCACCCTCTCGCGAAATGCAGTATCAAAATAATTGTTGGCTCTCAACATTACCTCGTCCGCAAAGCCATCATTACACGAGTTGGATGATTGATGCCTCTGAAGCAATGCTGAAAATACATCCCGACGCTCAATGGCGGGACCGATTGCTTCCATCCATGGAACGCCATCAGGAAATCTGGGATCTCATCTTTGGAGTCAATGCTCCTCAGACTACGACGCACGGGCTCTACAAGTGCCTCGATATGTACGATGCCAATGAATTCACGATTTCAACCACGCTTGGTTTGATTGCCTCTGAAGGCAGTTTTTCTGACTACACCGCGGAGTTGAACAAGGAGGAGCCCTATAAGGGGCAAGAACGCTGGCGGCGGTACTTTACGGATGGCAAAGGGTGGCAGGCAGCTTTTAAGGAAGGCTTGAAAAGCAAGCCGCTGGTCTATCCACAAGCCTTTAACCTCGATGATTATCAAACGCAGCCGCAGCCTTTTGGTGGAAATCATGACTGGTATATCGATAAAGACGGCGAAAGAAAAACAAAAAATCCGAACAGCTACCCGAACTGTTTTACGGTTCGTCCGTCACTGAATTGTTATATGTATGGAAATCTTCATTCGCTTGCCAATCTCTACTCCCTTCAGGCCGCAGAAGACGGTAGCCACTCTTCTAAGCAAAAAGCCGGTGTGTATGCGAAGAGAGCATCTGAGCTTNAGAAGAAGATTCTTGATTCNCTTTGGCACTACCCTNCACCTGATGANGCCTTTGTTTTTTACAANAAACGTGGGTCGATNNATGACCCCTTTTTCTATTCTCGTCTTGCNGGNGACAACCTGCACACGGGAGGTGTTGTCGATCAGTTAAGCCTTGTTCGAGAAACAGTCGGCTACACGCCGTGGTATTTCTCNATGCTTCCTTACGATGACAGTCAATACGATATTGCATGGAAGCAGTTCGGTGATGAAATGGGATTCCGGCAACCGTTTGGTATGTCCACCACCGAATATAGGCATGATTTTTTTAATGAGATGTCATACGGCTGGAATGGCCGCGGATGGCCTTTCCAAAACTCTGTTGTCTACAAAGCGTATGCCAAGTACCTCCGAGACTATAAAGCAACTCGAAGTACGATCAGCGAGAAGGATCGTCAGCCTGCTGTATGACCATGTGACCCAATATGTCGAGCTTCATGGGCGTCGCCGCAGTATTGGCGAATGGTATCTACCCCGTACTGGAGGATACCGGATGCCTGGTGGGGGNGANGTNGTGCAAAGTTTNCCTGCNATGGGTAAAGGGTTTGGGGATGTTCAAGACTATTTTCACTCAACGTTTCCTGATGTGCTCATTGAAGATCTCATTGGGTTTCAGGGTAGTCACGGCGACAGTTTTGAGGTTCACCCTCTNCTACCAAAAACAAAATGGAAATTCTTCTACCTTGGGGACATTCGGTATCACGGCCACGACATCGATATTCTTTGGAAAGAAGATTGGTCTTCAAAGACTCCCGGCATGCAAAGCAAACTCTTTGTGTGGGTTGATGGAAAACGAGTTGCTGAAAGCAATGATCTGAATTGTCCCCTGCAAGTATCCCTGNATTAATTGGTCATCCATNNCCACNTCCTCAANNTCNAGACTTATGTCCATTCTNAAATTCTCCGAACACTTCTTTTCTGCAGTCCTTTTTTTTGTCACGTGCTGCGTCTTTCACCTATCAATTAACACGCAGATCATGGCAAGTGAACGGCCAGCGTTCACAGATTATTGCAGCCGCCTTGAACACGATATCCAAGGTCGTAAGCACGGTTTTCTTGCAGGCAACGTGACTTACTACGTTGGTGGATTTCACGCGAGTTGGAGGACCATTGAGGATGAGACCATAGGCCTGACTCATCCCTTCTATCATGACCTTCGCGCTCGTGGTGCCGCGCGTGTGCAAAGTGAGATCACTGGTACAGAGAATACAGGTACTGGCAATGATTACATGAGCTGGGAATTCTACAAAGACACCCGTGTGTTGTATGGAAGTGTCATTGTAAACGGAAAGACCTATGAGACGCCCAAGCCACGCATCATGCGATGGCGCCCCGATCAGGTCATTTGTGAATACGACCTTGATGGTATCACGATTCGAGAGCAGAAGTTTATCGGAAGTAATGATGCAGCGGCTTCAATCATCACTTCGTCAAAGCCAGTCACCCTGCGATTCACTGGCCAGAGCTTGTTTACGCGGAATAGCGTCTCGTCGCAGGCTGCTGCCAGGCTTGATGAGTCAAAACACTCGATTTTGATCACTGAGGCCGGCACGATCAAATCTCGTCCGGACCCGGGCGGCCCCGAACGTATTGGCCCATCTGTTTATTCCGGTATGACCACAGTCCTGAGTGCCTCAACGGAACTCGCAACAAGCCTTGTTCTTGAGAAAGATGCCAAGGGGGTTATGCACTATACGTTTTCAATCCCGTGTGATTCCAAAGGCACTGTTATTTCTTGGGCGATGCACGATGACGAAGCCACAGCAATACAGGCGGGTCATGACATAATTGAGCATCCTGCAGATGCGCTTGCAGAAAAGACAACGTCTATGAACCAGCTCCTGAATGATGAAATTCCTTGGTTTCGTTGTCCTGATAGTAAGTTTGTAGATATCTACTACTATCTCTGGTCACTCTATCTGATGTATTCAATTGATGTAGGTGATGGGTGGGAGATGGAGAACCATACGCAGACGGCTGTAAATAATTTTCTTGGACTTCATCGTTATGATGCGATGTTCCAAATAAAAGTCGGATCGTGGGCTGCTGACAAGGCTCACTACGGTTACGGAAATGTCCTGACATGGAAGCACCTCACTGAAAATGACCGATTTCGTGAACTGCCCAATGGCATTCGTATGCTTTCTGATAACAAAGGGACTACCTGGCATAGTGGTGCCTACGGTGGAGAAATGTCTGAGCATGTTCTTGGTGCATGGCAGATCTATGAGCACACGGGTGACGTGGAGTTTCTACGAGCGAGTTATGAAGATCATTTCGAAAAGCTTTTTCGCAAGAGGCTCACGAATTTTGCGATGAATGAATTCGAAGTGGCTGAAACACTTGCTCGCATGGCCTCTGTTCTTGGTAAAGAAGCAGATGTGCGTCACTGGCAGTCGCTGGTGCGAACTGATCCCGATCATGTGCGACTCATGTTTGATCAGCGATGGGAAATGAACGGTATAGAAAAGTATTTCGCAGGTCCAAAGAGTGGATTGATTGGGACAAACTCATTTTGGGCAATGCGTTCGCCGTATTTCCCAAGAGAATATGCCGAGGAAATGGTGCAGCACTGGGCGCTTGATCGTGAGAAGGGTTTCTTTGGTGAGTTTTTCCCACTCGCGATGTCAAAACAATCAATGCAGGAGTTCGACACGAAAGTCGATCATTCCTTTGGATATACGCCAGATACGGCCTACTTCATGCTCGATGGAATGTTCTGCCAAGGCCTTTCCGTTGCCCCGGAACTGACACTCAATCACATTGGCAATTACAACTGGCACGATGAATGGAACATTCCTGTTGCACCAGAGGCGTACCGCCGTGACCGCACGCTTTTTGGAGACCAGTATTCAAACTTCAATGCTGGAAAAATTCTGTTGTACCTTGAAGGGTTAGGTGGGCTCAAGTATTCCATCCCTGAGAATAAACTGCTCGTGCGCCCAGCCCTACCGGACGACTGGGAATGGATGGAAATCCGACTGCCACTCAAGGGTGAATGGACAACAATTCGCTATGAGAAAGATAAAGTAGACGTATCGGGGTCGCCATTATCCTGGGAGTAAATTTCGAGAGATAGTTCAAGTTGACAGAACACTATGCTTTGGAGATTTTGGCTGGTCAACAATTCAAGTGTATCGCGATGTTGGACATAATGCTGAGTCCTGTTGTTCAGCAAAGGAATCTGACGAGGTCGAATGGAATCGAGCTTATGTAGTCTTGTCAGACTGTTCTCTTTCAGAACCAGAGATCAGATTTTTGGTCCAGATACAGTTTGTCAAGATTTTCCTTACAGTGCTTTATTTTTGTCGTGCTTTCCTTCAACTTCTTGTGGATTTCAAGACGGTCTTCTTGTGACAAACCTGTTTCGTTCAACTGTTGATTCAACTGATCAACTTTGAGTTGATTTTCCAAAGTCCACTTTTCAAGTTCCTCTATAC
>NZNR01000095.1 GCA_002694955.1 Planctomycetaceae bacterium | reverse complement strand
TTATGTCTGCTTCAAGAAGTAAGGCAAGTTGTCGGTACCGGACAGGCAGTTCTTGCTCTCTTTCAAGTAGCTTGGCGACGCTTTGTGCAGCCTCCTCTATGTCCAGGAGCCAATACTCGCAGGCAGCTTTACAGAAAAGTAACGTCGTGGGGTCAACACTAGAGTCAATGGGTAAATTTTTCAGGAGTATGGCTGCCTCGTCATATCGGGCAAGTCGAATTAACTTTCGGGCAGTCCATAAACGAATCGTCTCGGTAGCAAATGTATTCTGTTCACCCTGAGTAAGTTTCTCTGCTAAGCGCATTATCTCAACGGGGAACATGGAAGAGGTATCAGTTAGCAATTTCTGATGTTGTGTCTCGACCGTGCAGATAACTCGCATAAGATAGTCGAGAGGGTCTAGGTCCTCACGTGGTACTGTTCTGGCCAGAGTTGCTTTCTCCTGGTTGGTCTCCGGTTGGCCCGAAAGCCATTTCTCCAGCCGCCCAGCGTTTTCTCTCTCCGTTGGTTGGCTCCAACTGGCTTTTCGTGCAAGTTCATTCTGCAAGGGTAGTTGTTCAGAGTAATTGTTAGGGGGCGGTGTTCCCTCTGCACGCAAATCTCCTAGAGCTAGTAAGGCAAGGCAGGCAATCGATTCAAAAAGTCGAATGACATTGATGCGTTGCACGATAGTACCTCTCGAGGTGCTCTGTAGGTCAAATGAGGTCGGTGTTTTGTTCCAACTGGGAATCGTCATTAACAGAGTATACTCCGAGCATCATTTTGATCATTCCGTACGGCCGGTCGCGATATCGTGGGCAGCCCGCTCTACTCGCTCTTGTCGATGTGCCAGCCGTCCGAGAGCCTCGATTAACTCGGTTTCTGAAGCCTGTTCGGTTCCCTTGTTGAGTAGTGCGGAAAACCGTGATGTCCTTCCATTTACACGTGTCTGGAGAATCCGCAGCATCTTAAGTTCTGCAATTTTATCGACGAGTGGCTGCTCGCCAGGTTTTGCAGGTCGACCAGCAGCCTGTCCTTGCTCCTGCCTTTCTTGCTGCTCACGTTCTGCTCGTTCGAGGGCTGAGAGGAGTTCTTCCAGGCTGGCCACCAGGCCTTCGACAATACCTTGCGTGAATGAACCGTAGTCAATTCTCTTGAGGCGATCTGCTGCGAGAGACGAGTCTTCTCTAATCTGCTGGAGGGCTTCCGGTATTGCTACAGCTGAGCCGTCATCTCGAACAAGTGTCAATGCCCGTGTTATGTTTGCGGTAATCGTATTCTGTTCAGATCCAAGTCGAGCAGCCTCAAGTTCTCGTTCTCGTTTGCTCGTTGTGGTCGTCTTGTTCCCGAGTTGCTCTAGGCCTTTGAGGATTGATCGTTCAGCTCTCAAAGTGTCTCGGATTCGTGCTTCAAGTTTTACTAAAAGACGTTCGATTTCTTCTTCGCGGAGTTGTCGAAGGATTTCTTCGAGTTCGGCTCGGGCAGCCTCTAATTCGGCTAATGCTTTTTCCTGTTCTTTCCTCGCGGCTTCTGGTTCAACAGCATCAAGCTGCTCTTTTGCCTCCTGCATGCGTGAACGGGCTGCTTCGAGTCGCCGGTTTGTTCGGTCTGCCCGAGAGACTTCATCATTTCCTTGGGGTTCATTTTGGTTGTCTTTCTTCTCTCCTGAGTCACCACTTTGATTGGGTGAGTTGTTGTTCTCGCCCCCCTTCCCTTCAGACGATTCGTTTGAATGGCTATCAATAGGTGGTTCTGGTTTTGGCTTGTCCTGTTTGCCGGCATCTGTTTCCCCGCCAGCAGCATTGGCGGATTCCTTGCGGAACGCGTCGACGTCTTCAGCTAGCAACTGAGTTTCGTGTTCAAGAATATTCTGTTTCTCTGCTATTTCCTCACGGTTGCCTCCTGCTTCTGTTGTTCCTTCTAAGCCCATCTGTCGAGCGATAAGATTATTGATTCGTCCGAGGAACTCTTTTACTTTTTTCTTGGAGTCGGTAACTGTTTTTCTGTTTTCTCCTGACTCGAGTACAGTAAGCAATTCGCGCAAGCGGTCGATGGCAGCATCTTGGCCAGTTTCTGCTTTTAATAACTGGCCCTTTTCCAGCAATCCTACAATTGTATCGAGTCGATCAGTTACCTCGAGTTCTCTAGCTTGTTCAAATGCTGAGCGAAGAGTAGTTGCTCTGCGTGGGTCAGTTGCGTCAAGAAGGTCCGCGAGGCGAAGGAATGTTGCCTCCAACTCTCGCATCTGATTGCTTATTGCTCGTTCTCTTTCAGCAAGCTGTTTATTTGTTGTTGGTGAGACGGATGGTGTTGGTGAGACGGATTGCGCCCATCCTGGCGAAACAGTAGTGATCGCGATGCTTATCCCTGCAAAAAACCGGAGCATGAAAGTTGGTTTCACGAAAGCGAGCTTGCCTGGTTTTGATTGGCTTTGCTTCAACATCTTAGGAATTACCTCATAGGCCCTTTAGTAGGTCACGTGCACGCTGCTTTTGTTGCTTACTTGTTTCTCCACGGATTGACTGTTGTTGTTCAATAAGAGAACGGAGGGTGTCAACAACTTCATTATATGTCTCCAGCTCAATCATTTTATCAAGTACAGACCGCATGCGGTTAAGGCAGATGTCAGTCATTTTGATAAGACGATTTATGTCTGCTGGTTGATTCGAGTCGTAGACAGCCAATCGCAGTTGTTCGATCGGGCCACTTATAATCTGTTCCAGTGGNGTGGCAATCTGGTTCAGNAGGCGTTCCTCCAGNGGNTCAGTCANAAGTCCNTTGTTGNNTAATTCATCNGNNATGTTNCGGAATGATGCTGCNATCTCACTCGTCTCNCCGTCTGCTCGGGACGTAGCCTCAGCCAGTCGTGATANTGTTGGCTCGTCGCTTGCTTTCGTAGTTGAGGCATCGGTTACCATTTGGTCCCGTTTTTGTTGGAAATCAGCAATCAGGCTTTCGAATCGTCGCCGCAAAATGACTTCTCTGGCCTCCAACATCGCCAACAGCACCTCTGGTGAAACGACACGGAGTCGCCATGGCTCTGTCATGCTTGTTTGAGGTCCTGCAGCAAGACCGCAATGGTCTTTCGCAGAAATGATCAGTTCGAGTTCCTCGCCCACTGTTGNTGGCAGTGACGCAGCTTGTATGCGGGGTGATGTTTCTTTGANGAGAGTAAGGACGGTGGATAATTTGGTGGCGAGTGGTATTGATATCTGCTGCAGTTGAGTGTNGGTTGTGGTGTCTGTGCTTGGGGGGCGTCGAAGAGAAACTGTTGCCTCGGCGAGCCCATGATCATCTTCAATTCTGCCAGTAATCGGAATCGTTGCAGATGTTGTGATGACCGACGAGATGCCATCAGGCGTGACTTCAATTTCTGGTGGCAGATCCGGCCGAGACCGTATCTGGAGACGAATGGGTTTTTGGTTTGTGATACCAGTTGTATCTGTGAATTGGATGTCCAAGATGGTGTCGTCAAGGACCGGGCCAAGAGTTCCGGAGAGGCGTCGTGGTTGCTTGTTGAGAGAACCTTTTTGTTTCGATGTTTNGGGTAAATCAGTCTTGAGTTCTGCAATAATGAATTCTTTTTCCTGTGTTTGAACGCTGGCGGCTTGCGTACCTGGACTGATGCTCTGTCGTGCCGATGCCGTTTGGATCGAACGGATGGTTGCTTTTGATAACGGCTTTGACGATTCCGCCGTGATTGAAAGTGTGGAGCCTGCCGGTACCTCAACAAGACGAGTTGCAGCAAGGGGTCTTGGTTTGCCGCCGATGTAATCAGGGGGAGTAACTTGCAGTCTGATTTCTGCTAACGATGGAGGCTCTACGACGTCGAGATATAAGTCACGAAGTCTGCCATCACCACCACGAATCTCAATGGTCAAATCTTCTTGTGGCTTTTTTATAATATACGTAAACAACTGCCCTTTTTCTTCTGAAGAGCCGCGAGTTCCCATGCGGTGAGTTGTCCATCCCTCTTNGCCTCGGTGTTGCAATTCAACCACTTTGGGTANTTGTCCGGTGGATTGAGCCGTTACGAGAATTTCAACATCGACTCCTCGTGGGACTCGTCGAACTCCATTGGGAAACCCTGCTATTGAAAGAGTGACCTGCCGNGGCCAAGGCGTGTCACTCAATAAGAGCATTCGGTTCACCCATGTTTCGCGGATAGTCGGCAGGAGGACAAGCACCGCAGCCATTGTTCCGATAGAAAAACCACTGAGTCCAGCTTTTCTTAGAAGATGAGTGCGCCTGAAGAGGCGAGATAGATCCACTTGCTTGATAGAAGAAGCCGCAATTGATGTTGTACGGTCAAGAAGTGTGACGTCAATTGTTGACAGAGTGGATCGTTCTTTGCTGCCACGCAGCTCGATTGCTGTGGAGAGACAGTCCTGTAACTCCGGGTGTGTTCGTTCGGCAAGGAGTGCAAGTTGCTCATCGTGTAGCGGTGCACGCAACCTTCTGACGAGCCGGTTTAGGACAATCGTAGTGATTTGAAGGCAGAGTATTCCTACAGCTAGGAGGCGTACAATTGGAGGCGGCTCGATGAGCCAGTCGAGAAAGAGAGTTCCCCAGAACCATACCGCAACTGATAGTCCAATTAGTGAGATTGAATCAATGAAAATCCATCGCCGGGCTCGTTTCCGAATTCGCTTGAGAAACTGAGAGAGTCTGTTGTCGTTTGTCGAGCCACGTGCGGTACTGGGCGGCTGTTTTTCAGTACCAGATTCGGTTTTCAGTGGAATACTTGAAGCGATCATAATAAACGACTCTGAAGCTATTCTGCTGGTAGATAACCTAAGCGAGCTTTACTAATCTCCGTAGAATCCACTCACTGCATAGAAGGAAAATTCCAAGACTTAGTAAAATAGTGTTTAAGTTCTTTTTGAATATTTTGTCATTTTCACCAGTTTCATATTCCGTACGAGAGCGATCCTGAAGCGAGTCAACCATTTTTGTGACATCAGCTGTCTTCATTGTTGGTCCAGTGGGAAACCAAGTGGACCCGCCTGTGGTCGTGGCAACTTGACTTAAAAGCTCTTGCTCAAGTTTTGGCTGGGCCAACTCACGGTCGGGTAACGTTGCTTGAATCCGGCGAACAACACTGTCGTTTTGATTGCCATCGATCGTGAGGACAATCTGCCAACTACCCTCGCTCGATACGACGAAACTAGCCTGAAGGCCATCAGCTCGAACGGGATCTGAGACAACGGGTACTCGGACACGTTGTCCATCAGGACTTATTACTTCGATTTCCGGCTGGATGTCGTCAGAAGTGTCCATAATACGCGCGGTAATCGACTCTCCAACCGGATAACGATCCCGCTCAAGTATAAGTCGGCCCCGACTTGACCCTCGTAGGAGCCGTCCTTTTGCAACGTGCCTAACTGTTTGCGTTACGAGCCGTTCATGCGCGGNCGGATCAACACCACGAGTTCGCCAGAGTTCTCCACTCCCTGCATAAAAAACCGTGCCAGATCCGTAAAGTTGGCCAGCGAAATAGATAGGGCCTCCGCGGGTAATTCCAAGCCCTTCGTTCTGTCCAACTCTGGCATAAACGGTGGCTCCGGGTTTTGCGACTGATGTATCGAAGCACGCGTATACTCCCGGAAATTCATTCCAGATGGTCTGGCTNGCAAGAGAGTTTGATGAAAGCCATAAAAACTCGCTGTTGTTTCCATCAGGGCTGAAACGAAGTGGCAGTGGATCAATTGCGGAGAGTTGGGGCGTGAGCATGAGTTGCTCACCTCGTCGAAGTTCAACAGGGTGAAGATTTCTAATAGCCTCAAGTCGTCTGTTGGTAAGCCAGCGTTCCATGTAGACATTGCCAGCGACCAAGAAGAGTCCACCAGAGTCTTCACTCACCCAACGCTCAAGTCGAGCAATCGATGCTGGGTCCAGTTGCTCCCAATCGTAGTCGATTGCAACGATAACATCATATTCATCAAGTGCTTCCCTGCTTTCTGGGAAGTCTTCAAGAACTTTGCGAGCATCTTGCGATATGCCTGGTGGTGCTGAATTCAAAAGAATGTCGACGGCAAAACTCGGATCTCTCTGAAGCACATTCCTCAAGAATCGGTATTCACGACTCGGTCCACCAGAAAGAAGTAATACCTGCGTTTCTCCATCAATAACTTCGATGTCTGCAGCTTCTAAATTATCTCCTGAGCGACTGTCTTTGTTCGGAGGAATGACACGAAGCGCCAGCACGCGGCTGCCGGGGTTGTCTAGGCCGTCCAGATCAAATCGCACGGCTAAGAGTTCACCATCCGCCGCTAATCGTACTTCAGTTGTGTCTATAACACGACCAGTCGGTTTCGTAGAAGACGCATCGATCGTAGCTCCCACCTCAGCTTCGAGGAGTTCAACTTGAGCGATCTCGCCTTCCAGTCCCTGGCTTTGGAGGTAACCAGTGATGCTAAAACTGTCACCTGGGAAGATGCGTGGTGGAGCGAGGAGATCAGCTACACGTACATTCGCAGGCAAACGCTCTGAACCCAGTCCTATAACATGCACAGCCGTCGATGAATTAGCAATCGTAGCTGCCGCCTGTATTGGGTCCACTCCTGCATTATTCCCACCATCTGTCAGGAGAATTATGCCAGCAAGCGATTCATCAGGCTCGCGCCGCATGACATTCAGGAGAGCATCTCCAAGTCGCGTTTCCGTGCCTTGTGAAAGCAATTTTTCATTCCATTCCGGAGGATCATCCGGTTTTACGGAATTCTCATTTGGTTGTTTCTCTTGAGGGAGTAAGACGACTTTTTCAGAGTCAGTTGAAAAGCTCCACACCGAGACTTCGTGAGTGTTACGAAGGGCCGTGACAAGAGGACTGTCGAAAAGAATGTTTTTCGCTACTCTTGCCCGGCTGATCTCTCTTTCAGTCTGATTTGAAGCCACGTCAACGGGCTCAGCATGAGCAGCGAGCGTCATACTTGCACTTCCGTCAACAAGCAAAGCTACTCTGGAGGGGAAAGTAATTTCATGCTCTGCTGTCCGGCTTATGTCGAGTAGGCTGAGGAGTAGGACAATCCATGCCGAAACACGTAGCAGCGCGAGGGGCGCACCTTTCCAGCGGGGTGTTTCGGCGGCATCTAGGTGATAAATCCACAATACAAATGCTGCGATAGTTGTGGCACATGCGACAAAAGCGGGCATGTGCCACCATTCTGAAAAGCTATCAAGAAGGCCACTCGTAATACGGTAATCAACATGCTCTGTTACGCAGAATAAAGTGTGCGATATGGTGTCAGAAATGTTAGGCATTATCGTTTGGTCAAAAGTCAAAGGTTTATCCTTTGCTTGTTCTGTGGTAGCTCACGGCGTAGCCGAGTACTTGCTCGCAGGCAAAGACAAGGAATAAAATGAGAAGAAGGGGTCGGATGAGAGACGTACCTCCACGATCATCATTACGAGGCTCAATATCGTTAGCCCTATCGTATGAAAATGGAATGCCCGGGAGGGCATTAGGTAGTTCAGAGGTTGAAACTCGTTCCAAATTCCCTTCAATCGGGTTGATGTTGACGGCTTTTACCAGTTCTCGTTGTTCTCCGGATACAGTTTGCCAGCGGGCCTTGTATGTGCCTGGATCGAACGTGTCTTTCATGACAGCTTCGAGATTGCCGTTCTGATTTATGGATGCAACTTCCTGCATGATACGCTCATCAGGCGGAAGAATGAAATTAACATCGACTTGATCAATGCCTTGCTGAAGCTTGATTGCGATTGGCTGTCCAACAAAAATTGTGGTGTGTTCTCGTCGAAGTCTGGCAAGATGCCTTTCAAGCTCGAGCATGACAACAACCCAGCTTGGGTTGTTTCTTGCCCAATTATTCCATGTGGGTGCAGCCGTTGAGAGAAATGCGACGCCCATGCCCTCACCGAAGGGCTTTTCGACGGCAAAAAATGCTTTGTTTCTGAGAGATAAAAGTCGGCGGAGACCAGTGCCTTTGGGGGCTTGGAACAAACGATCAACAGCCATGTAGCGATCAACACCAACAGCATCGAGAAAAGGATTGCGGCGGCCACTGAGAATGGCAACGGCAGGGTGCTCTTCGGCAATGATGTCAGGTGCATTTGGGTTTTTCTGATCCTTCAGAAGATCTACGGCGCCAGCTAAAGGAACAGGGAAAACGCCTTCGCCATTTCGAAAAAGCAACTCATTTGTTGCTTTGAAGTCTGTCTTCGGGCCAACAAAGAAAACCACGCCGCCGCCGTTTCTCGCGTAGGCTTCCAGTGGTCTGACTGCCCTCGCATCAAGACGCGGCACATCGAGAAGCCATATGGAATCAAAACGATTCAGTTCGAGTGTTGTGAGAGCACGTGGTTCTTCTATACGTGGCCGTAGGCCAGTTGCAGCACTTGCCCCCGGGTTCAGTGCTGTTGCGAGATAAAAGGCATCATCCTCATTTTTTTTCTGATTACTTGTTGTGATGAGAAGAACTTCAGCATCATCGACCACTTCAACAGCGGCGGTGCGGCGGTTATCGAGCGGCAAGCGGTCTACTGGCAATTCTACCTCAACGGTATGACTGCCCGTGGTCTGGAAGCGAGACTCAAATCGAACGGTAGCAGTGGCACCCGGCAGAATTGAATCTATTTGTATTCCCGGTCGTTCAAGCTGGTCTTCTCTGATAGAAAGAGACACTTGTTGCGAGGGTGATGACGAATAGTTGCGAACAGTGACTTCCCATGGGAGGAGCACGTTCGAAACAGGTGTGCCGCCGCTCATTTCAATCCGCTCAACAGTAAGGTTTGATCGTGGCAGAGTTTGCAAATATTCGGTATCAGATTCCGCTGAGGCTGTATCAACAATATGAATCTCGATTCCCATGTCAGCCAGTGGTTTCAAGATGTTTGCAATGTTTTCAGAAGCACGCCAGTCATTGCTTCGCAAGTCAGTTATGAGCCAGAGAACACCAGACCCGTCATCTCCTGAGAAAAGTGGTGCAATATTTCGAATGCCAGGAGCTATTTCTAAGGCTGTTGCGGACGTACGAATCTTTTGAACGGTGGTACGTACAGAGTCGAGGTTTTGCGGTGTAATCGCTTCGGCATAGATATCAAAAAGTTGCCTGTCAGCAGATGTCTCAGGGGATTCATTCGAGTCGCGAGTGAAAATCCGCTGAAGCTTGGAAAGACGACCAAGGAAGAAGGCCTGTTGGCCAGGTGTTGCTGCGAGGTCTTCGAGCAACCGTTCCAACATTTTGCGTCCACGGCTCATTGCGGTTGTTGTAGGCAGGTCAGACGAGCCACCAACTTGGAACACTTCACCCATGGAGTAGCTGTCGTCGAGCAGGACGACGTGTCGTGCTCGGTTTCCCCCAAGTACACCGCCAAGATTTCTATTCCAGCGAGGTTGTGCAAATAGCAGGACCAGGCCCACGATTGCCAGAATTCGCAGCAAGAGAAGGAGAAGCTGCTTCAAAAGAATACGCGTGCGATACTTTCGTTGACTCGCAAGAAGGAACTCCATTGCTGGCCACCGAACAACTCGATGTCGCAACAGATTGATAAGATGAATGATGACTGGTGCTGCCGCAAGTGGTAGCCCCCACCACAGTAACGTCATGAAGTCAAATGTTGGCATTGTTATGACTTTTTTTCACTGTGGAGAATCGAGGAAATGAGCCAGTTCCGTTTATGATCCGCTGCGTACTCTGGAGCGTCGAGACAAGAATTTGACAAGGGTTTTATCAACAGCCTGACTTGTTCTTGCGAGTTGGTAGTCACATTGGGAGGTAGCTGACCGATTTCGCACCTCTGCAAGAAATTTTTCCATCGCTTGAATGTATCCATTTCGTAAAGCACGTGGATTGCAACTGATTTCCCCGCCCATCTCAAGCCCTTCAAAGCGAGTTGGGCCATCGAAAGGAAAGTCGATTTCGTCATCGTCGAGTATGTGGTAGATAGCAACATCGTGTCCTCTCTGCCTCAGAACCTGCAGTCCTTTGCAGAGTGCATCCCTGTCGCCGAATAAGTCTGAGAAAATGATTACTAGTCCACGACGTGGTAAGGTCTCAGCAAGGTTTCGCAGAACAGCGTGAAAATCGGAGGGGTGTTCCTGCCGAGGCTTTTCGAAACCGGCAATAAGGCTGTTGAGATGGGAACGACTTGTTCTAGCAGGAACATTGGTCCGAATTTTTTCATCAAAAATGGAAGCACCAACGGCATCACCTTGGGAAAGTCCTAGCCAGGCGAGGCTGGCTGCTAGCGTGGCTGCATAGTCATACTTTGTTAGCCCAGGAGACTTTTCGAAACGGGGAGGGATGTAGTCCATACTTGCCGAGCCATCAACAAGAAGAAACAGCCGAAGATTAGTTTCATTCTCGTATTCCTTTACGTAAAACCTGTCTTGCCGTCCCCAGACTTTCCAGTCAACGCGTCTCAGGTCGTCTCCTCGTGTGTATTCACGGTGCTGCAGAAACTCGACAGAGTTTCCCTTATAGGGGCTTTTGTGCATCCCAGTGAGAACTCCTTCGACAACGGCCTTAGCTCTCAAGTCAAGTCGCCCAATACGAGCGAGTACCTCAGGAGGCAAATATTGTTTGGAAGCGGGGGTCACGCGTGAGTTCATCCTCGTGTGTGGGGGTTGTCTCGATAATTTGCCTGATAATTGAGTCTGCGGTAACACCCTCACTCTCAGCAGCAAAGCCAACAACGATTCGGTGTCGAAGTACCGGTGCAGCGAGAGCCTGAACGTCATCGATGGTTACATGAGATCTCCCTTGAAGGAGGGCTCTTGCCTTACAGCCAAGGATTAAATATTGCACTGCACGAGGGCCAGCGCCCCAAGAAAGTTGATCAGAAACAAAGTCTGGAACACCATCGCCGCCGACACGTGTTTGCCGGACGATCGCAATTACATACCGCGCTATATGGTCACTGAGGGGAACCTCTCGAACGCTTTTTTGAAGCGCAATAATTTCCGCTGCCGTCAGTATTGGTTCAACGTCAGCCGTAGTTGTTCCAGTTGTTCGCTGAGCAATCTCAAATTCTTCAGAAAATGATGGGTACTGAACAAAAACCTTGAACATAAACCGATCCTGCTGCGCCTCTGGAAGTGGGTAGGTGCCTTCTTGCTCAATAGGGTTTTGTGTTGCGAGAACAAAAAAAGGATCCGACAGTTGATGTTGCGTGCGGCCTACGCTGACCTGTCGTTCTTGCATTGCCTCAAGCAACGCAGACTGTGTTTTTGGGGGTGTCCTGTTGATCTCATCAGCCAGGACAACATTTGAGAACAACGGTCCTTCGATGAAACGCAGGTTTCGGCTTCCACTGCTTCGGTCTTCTTCAAGGACCTCTGTTCCGATGATGTCCGCCGGCATGAGGTCAGGTGTAAATTGAATTCTGCTAAAGGCGAGATCGAGGCTTCTCGAAAGTGTGCTTATGAGTAATGTTTTTGCGAGCCCCGGAACCCCCTCCAGTAGACAGTGCCCCTGAGAAAAAAGGCAGATAAGTAGTTCGTCAATTACCTGCTGTTGGCCGACAATGACCCTGGAAAGTTGCTCAACAATCTTTTCATGAGCCTTGTGTAGTCTGTCAGTTGTTGGCGAGAGTTGAGGTTCGGGCTGCATTCACTGCTCCAGAAACATTTTTGAGGTTTGCGGCTGTGTCGGAATTGAACAAACGGTTGCTAGATGATACCTGCTTTGGCCCAGTGCAACCAACTGCAAGTGCAACCAACTGTAAGAGCGTGTCATATGCGTTGGGAATGAACTGTTTCCGCTAGGAGCCCATTAACGCTGGTAGATTGGTAGCATGCCATTGTTCAACTGAAGGATGGTGAGATTTGTTGCAGTTGTGTAGACGGGACCTATGTAGCCTTGCTGCCAGAAAACTCCAGCACGATCTTTGGTTGCCTCTGCAACTAAGCGTTTTTCGATTTGTCGGCGATAGTCAGACCACTTTTTGCCGCCTTCGCGATACATCACCTGAGCGTAATAGTAGTGGGCGTAGTGCCAATGACCAAAGCCCGCGTTTGCAATGTTTCCTAGGTGCTTTTCGGCGTAGGTGAGCATCCGGGGAACATGGGTNTCATCGTATTCACCAGCGTTGAATAAGCATGCAATTGCCGCTGCCGAAATCGCAGGTCGCCCTCCCCCTCCTTTTGAACTGTATTGCACGCCACCATCTGGCATTGTGCACTTATGAATATAGGCAATAGCTCGATCAATTGTCTCACGCGGTACAGGGATGCCAGCATTTCGGCAACCGCGTAGGCCTTGTACTTGTGTAATCGTCGTTGACCCCTCGTCGAAATCGTTTCCATCCTTTGCGCTCACATACCCCCAGCCTCCATCTTTTGTTTGCGCACGCCCAGAAAATTCTACAGCCTGTTCAAGGACTTGGATAAGTTCACTTCGTCGTGCAAGATCCTCTTCCTCACCGAGGACTTGAGACAGGAAGAGCATCGAAAATCCATGACCATAGGTGTAGCGGTCGTCTGTTTTCGGGTCACCAATGAGTCCATTTGGACGTGAGCGACTTATAAGATAGTCCACGGCTTGGGCGATCGAGTCAGCATATTTTCCTTGTGTAGGCGTAGAGCCTTCGAGGAGTAGAGCCNTACCNGCAAGNGCCGTCATCGCTGTGGGGTAACGTCCTTCATTGGCAGTCCAGTTGCCTCGCCGCGACTGATTCGCAACAAGCCAGTCAAGGCCGCCTGTTATCGCCTCGGTTGGATTGATTGAAGCCGCTTTCGCCTGCTGGTACTCACTGTAGTCTGACGAAGAAAAGGCAATAAGGAGCGGTAGCACGATAGCGAATAACACAAATGGTTGGTTGGTACGTTGCTCCAATCCTCTAATGAAATCTTCATTCATCAATAAATGTCTCTCTTGGTGATAGCATTGAGGAGTTTCNATNCTGTCTCAAATTAATATTGATTGCTGGAAAATTGATTAGATGCCAGCAANTTATTGGCCAATTATTGCTCTAAAAATCCAGTGTTGCACTTCACTCAGGATATCTGTGTATACCAGCGGCTCTTCTTCGGCACGAAAAGGCTGAGTATTTTCCGTAGGAGCCCCAGTAAAGTGAAGCATGATTTTTGGAATGTTTCCTCCCATTTGTCGCCTGCTTAGGATTCTCATTGCAACAGTAGAATTCACAGCGTCACCCCTTATGCTCAGTTCTGCAGTGCCTGTATTTTGATCAGGATCCATTCGGATTTTGTCGTCAATGTGGAGTAAGGATCCGCTTCTTTTATCGAGGCACAGCAGGCTTAAGCGGTAGCGTCCTCGTAAGTGTCCGCCTTGCCCAGTGGATGTGTTTGCCATGCGCAGACGGCGACCGAATATGAGAGTCGGGAGGCCAAATGGTTGTGGAGAATGCACAATGTGCCGCTGGACTGAAGCAGGCCGCGACCAGATCATGTCCCCGGTTAGTTGGCTAATTGCCCAAATTGTTGATGATTCGGCTTTTAGCTGTCCTGAGCCATTTCCAAACTGGTTTATCGCATCGATTCCGTTGAAGCGTTTTTCATCCTCCCTGTTTTCCTTCCGGACTGCGAAGAGAATGTATGTGTCCTGCCAAGGAAGGCAGCGGAGTTGCTGGAACCCGTTTGGCATTTCTTGCAGAGTTGTTGAGAATTTTGTTCGGCCAGCTGCAATGTCAATGGCATTTAAATTGCCGTCTGGTGTTACCACCAGAAAGATATCATCGTCAACAATGAGCCCGCGGGNAGAGGGGGNGTATTCGCCAATAACATGCTGGCTGTTGTCACGCACATCAATCACATTCAACTGGACATTATCAGCTGTTTCGGAATCGTTCTGGCTTATTACGAGGAGGTGCGTACCAGAAGCACTGAGNCGATCCTGTCGAGGGGGAATGTCATGAGACGAGACCAGGTGGCCATCTCGCATTGAGAGGATTTGAGAGTTTTTGCCATCNCGTCCAGTAACGCAAAGAACTTCGGAGTCACCAAATACTTCAGACCCTACCGGAATGTTTCTACGCCTCCACAGAATTTTACCAGTTCGAATATGGCGTAACTCAAGAGTGTTGCCAGAAATTATCGGCACACCCGTGCGATGTGGATTGCCAACACGAAACATCGGTGTTCTCTGAATCTGGTGATTGCTTAGCTCTACTGCAACTTTTGATTGAAGTGGCAAATGTCCAAGAGGTCGCAGCAGTCGTTCCAGCGAAGTGCTAGGAGTCGGAGTCGAGAAAGTCTGTCTCGGGTAAATAGTTTGCTCGTCACTTGTTGCCCACAGTAGTCGATGTTCACCATCAGCTGGTTCACAGATCTCAAAAGCCGTAAGAGCATGACTGGTCTGAAGGAGAAGAATGCGACTTATTAGGTAAGCAGAATGCGAACGGAGGCGGAAATAATTTGTAAGCTGAGGGTGCTTGGCCTTCTCAAGATCGATTGAGATAGCATCTCCAATCGCCACGCCAAATTGGTCACGAAGAATAATGCTTCGTCCGGTATGTTCAAGGGTTGCGTTAGGAAAGCCAGAATTTCTTGCATGAATGAGCCTGATTTGTGTCGGCTTATTGAGGACATCCCCTACCTCAGCCGCTTCTTGACTCTGTGTTACATCCACCTGTCCAAGCGGCCAGTTGTTGTTCACGAAGCCGTTTGTCGCATCAGTTTGTCTTGGTTCATCTTGTGAAAGCTGTTGCTGCTGGCTGTTGCTCTGGGAGAGAAGCTGGAGTTG